>CAYWXN010000045.1:0-10922 GCA_964462075.1 uncultured Ruminiclostridium sp.
GGCTTTAAATCACCCAATGTAAGTCTCCCGACTGCTGTTCTTTTAAGCCGCAGCACAGGATGCTCTACAGCTTCGCACATACGCTTTACCTGCCTGTTTCTGCCTTCATGTATAATAATTTTCAACACTGTGCTTTTAGGTTTTATATCCACAACCTCAACCTGGGCAGGAGCAGTTTGTTTACCATCTAGCATAATTCCGTTTTTCAAAGCTTGCAGCGCTTTGTTGGATGGCATACCCAATACTTCAGCCAGATATGTTTTCCTGGTTTCCTGACCGGGATGAGTATTTTGAAAAGCGAAATTCCCGTCATTTGTAAGGATTATTAAACCGGTCGTGTCATAATCAAGACGACCAACAGGATATATACGCTCATTCACCCCATCGATTAGATCCAAAACGGTTTTTCTTCCCTCAGGGTCAGAAACAGTTGAAAGATAACCTGCCGGTTTATTCAGCATAATATATATAAGCTCTTTTTCTTTTTTTATTGGTTTTTCGTCAACTTCAACCCTATCCTGATCCGACACACGAATGCCCATTTCGGTGACAATCTCTCGGTTAACCTTAACCCTGCCGGCCTGTATCAGTTCCTCGGCGTGTCGCCTTGATGCAACGCCGCATTGAGCCATATACTTTTGCAATCTTATTTTTTCATCCATTGTTTTCTCTTCCTTTTAAAAATCATTATACCATAAACATGGTGCAAAATAAAAACCCCGAAGCTTTATTGCTACAGTCGGGGTTTCCACAATTTCTTATCATTCAATCATTTTTCTTATGATTTCTTCAGCTTTTGAAACGTCAGCTTTTCCTCTGCTTTGCTTCATTATATATCCGAACAAAACATTTATAGCCTTATCCTTTCCGGCTTTAATATCTTCTATAGCCTTGGGGTTGGCTTCAATTGCCTCTCCACATAGCTTTGACAATTCTTCATGGGATATTCCCGCCATATCCTCAGCCTTGATATATTCTGAAGCGGACTTTCCACTCTCCAGCATCTGCTGCACGGTGCTTTGGGCTATATTAATGCTTATCTTCTTATCATCTGCAAGCTTTACCAGCTCTGCAAACTGCTTTGGAGAAACTCTAACGTTAAAAAGCTCCTTATCCTCCTCGGTTGCCATGTTGGAGTAGATTGTTCCCACTATGAGGTTGGATGCATTTTTTACGCTTGCACCCTCAGAAAGGGCATCTTCAAGGAAAGCCGCCACCATTTTGTATCTATAAATCAGTTTAGCCGTTGTTTCAGCCATTCCAAGCCGGTTTACATACCTATTGAGCTTATCAAAGGGCAGCTCCGGCAGTTCTTTTCTGATTTCCTCAACCTTTTCCTTCGATATTTGGAAACGCACAAGATCAGGATCAGGAAAATAACGGTAATCGTCGGAGTTTTCCTTTTCTCTCATAGGACTTACCGTGTCGGTTGCATCATCATAACGCATGGTTTGCTGGATTATAGTGCCCCCAGCCTCCAGAATATCAGTCTGCCTTTCCTCTTCGGCATATACTGCCTTTTGTATGAAATTCAGAGAGTTGATATTCTTGGTCTCGGTTCTGGTTCCGAATTCCTTTGCCCCTACCGGCCTCAACGATACGTTTACATCACAACGCATGGAACCTTCCTGCATCTTGCAATCTGAAATTCCAACATAACGCATTATAAGCTGAAGCTTTTCTGCGTATTCTTTTGCTTCCTCCGGTAACGATATATCGGGATCGGATACAATTTCAATCAGAGGAATCCCACCCCGGTTATAATCAATATAGGTATATCCGTTGCCGTGAACCAGCTTCCCTGCATCCTCTTCAATGTGGATACGGGTTATACCTATTCTCTTGCCGCTATCTAATTCGATATAGCCTTCATAACAAAGGGGTTCATCATACTGAGATATCTGATAGGCCTTGGGAAGATCGGGGTAGACATAGTTTTTCCTGTCCATATGGGATATGGTGTTAATCTTGCAATTAAGGGCAAGACCGGCTCTTACAGCATATTCCACCACCTTTTTATTCAGAACAGGCAATGATCCGGGCTGTCCGGTGCATACAGGACAGCAGTGAGTGTTGGGATCTCCGCCAAAGGCAGTTTTACAGCCGCAAAAGATTTTAGTCTTTGTTGCCAGCTCGATATGGGTTTCTATTCCGCAAACAACTTCATACCTCATAAAGCCATTCCTCCTTGCTCAATGCCGACATTTCCATTCTGTTCGTAGAAATAAGCTATGTTAAGAATGGTAGCCTCATCAAATTTCTTGCCTATTATCTGCATCCCAATGGGCAAGCCTTTTTTATCACTACCACATGGAATTGAAACGGCTGGAATTCCGGCTATGTTAACCGGTACTGTGCAAATATCCGAAAAATACATGTCAACAGGACTTTGACCCTTGTAATTCAGTGGGAAAGCAGTATCCGGGGCTGTGGGAGCTATAAGAACATCACATTTATTGAAAATGTCATCAAAACCTTTTTTAATCTGTTCCCTGATTATGCAGGCTTTCTTGTAATAGGCATCATAATATCCGCTGGATAAAACATAGGTGCCAAGCATTATTCTCCGTTTTACTTCCATACCGAAGCCTTCACTTCTGGTTTTGTATATCATATCCTCAATGCTTTCATAGGAAGCTGTCCTATGTCCGTACCGGATACCGTCATACCTTCCAAGATTGGAGGAGGCTTCTGCACAGGCCAGTATATAGTAAACCGGCAAAGCCTGCTTTAGCTGGGGCAACTTTATGTCAATTATTTCTGCGCCGCTTCTTTCAAAAAGCTTTATAGCCTCAAGAACCCGGCTTTTGATTTCATAGTTTATACCGTCAAAATACTCTTTGACAACCCCGATTTTCTTGCCCTTAACATCGCCGTCCAAGGCTTTGAGAATATCACCATATTCATGTTTGCTGCTGGTTTGATCTCTATTGTCAAAGCCTTTTATGGCATCAAATACAATGGCAGCATCCATTACGCTTAAAGTGAGGGGGCCGATCTGATCCAGCGAGCTTCCATAAGCAATCAGGCCATAACGGGAAACCGCTCCATAGGTCGGTTTCAAACCAACAATTCCACAGAGGGAAGCCGGCTGGCGAATTGAACCTCCGGTGTCAGAGCCAAGAGCGTAGGCAGCCATGTTTGCAGATACGGCAGCAGCACCCCCACCTGAAGAACCTCCGGTTACATAATCGGTATTTCTGGGATTTAGCGGTGAGCCATAGCAGCTTGTTTCAGATGTGCTTCCCATGGCAAATTCGTCCATGTTTGTCTTGCCTAAAAGCACCGCTCCATGGTTTTTCAGCTTCTCCCAAACAGTTGCATCATAATATGGCCTGTATCCCTCTAATATTCTTGAACAGCAGGTTGTTGCAAGGCCATCAGTACAAATGTTGTCCTTCAATGTCATTGGGATTCCGCACAAAAGAGAGCCCTTGCCTTCTTGAAGCAAGTCATCGGCATTTCGGGCGCAATCCAGCGCATAGTCAAAGGTCGAATGCACATAGGCATTGATTTTGAGATTGGTTTCTTCTATAGATTTTATATACTCCCTGGTTAGCTCAACAGACGAGATCTCACCTTTTCGGAGCTTATTTGATAATTCAAAAATCACTTCTCTCATTTTTACTCCTTTTCACGCTGAAAAATCCATTTTCGCCCTCAACGTTTGAAAGAATTTTTTCATTGGGAAGGGACGGAAGCACTTCATCCTCACGAAGCTCTTCATGGGAAACCAATGGTGAACTTACGCTTCTGATCTCATCCGTTCCGCCCTCCACCGACTGATTAATGGTGTCGGCAAAGGCAATTATTTGGTCAAACTCGCTGATAAAACGGTCAAGCTCCTCATCAGAAAACCGTAGCTTTGCCAAATTTGCAAGTTTTAAAATCTCAGGCTTCGTTATTGACATAAAAACACCTCCATTTTTAAAGCTTACGCCCTCAGTTTTATGTGAACCTCTCTCAATTGTTTTTCTGTAACTTCATTTCTCACCGCTCCCGATGATAATTCAACCCCGTTACAAACAATATCGTACTGATATGCAAGAATATCCAGCGGGTTTTTAGTGGTTAATACATCCATTCCGCTCTGGGACATGGAGAACGGGTTATGGATAAATCCGATTTTACCGGTTTCCTCATCTGTTTCATACATTGGAAAATCATTTACATAACAAAAACGATATGCATTCTTTTCACATATGTCAAGTCGTGTACCTTGAGTAATTCGTCAACCGCAGATTGATGGCTTCGGCTTTTAATTCCTTGCACACATATGCTATAATATTTTAGATAAAATATGAGATTGGTTATTATTTAATTTATCTGGAGGAATATAGATGAAACTAGGTATTGTCGGGCTTCCCAATGTAGGTAAAAGTACGCTTTTTAATGCAATAACCAAGGCGGGCGCCGAAAGCGCGAATTACCCGTTTTGTACAATAGATCCAAATGTTGGAATTGTTGCCGTGCCTGATGAAAGGCTTAATGTATTGGCCAAAATGTATAACCCCAAAAAAATCACTCCAACGGCTATAGAATTTCTTGACATTGCAGGCTTGGTAAGAGGCGCCAGTAAAGGAGAAGGCTTAGGCAATAAGTTTTTGTCCCATATTCGCGAGGTAGATGCAATAATCCATGTGGTTAGATGCTTCGATGATAACGATATAGTTCATGTTGAAGGCTCTATAGACCCGGCGAGAGATATAGAAACAATAAATCTTGAGCTTGTGTTTTCTGATATGGAAGCCATTGAAAAGCGTATTGATAAGACCAGAAAGCAAATGAAGTCCGGCGATAAAAAGTATCAGGTTGAATTAAGCCTGCTTGAAAGAATAAAGGAAACCTTGGATAGCGGAAAGCCTGTACGATCAATGGATTTTGAATCTGATGAGGCTGATTATGTCGATCAACTGTTTTTATTAACCTCTAAACCGGTTATGTACTGTGCAAACGTCTCCGAGGACGGAATTTCATCTATCGACCAGAATCCATATGTTGCAAAAGTAAGAGAAATTGCCGAAACTGAAAACTCCGAAGTTATTGTTATTTGTGCAAAAATAGAAGAAGAAATAGCTCAGCTTGATGATGATGAAAAACAATTATTTTTGGAAGAACTTGGCTTATCGGAATCCGGTCTTGATAAGCTTGTTAAGGCAAGCTATAAGCTTTTGGGGCTTATAAGCTACTTAACGGCAGGCGAACCCGAGGTTCGGGCCTGGACAATAGTTAAAGGAACAAAAGCCCCTCAGGCTGCCGGTAAAATACATTCCGACTTTGAAAGAGGCTTTATAAGAGCTGAAATCGTTGCCTATAACGATCTTATTCGCTGTGGGTCACATGCTGCGGCGAGAGAACAGGGTTTGGTTCGCTCCGAGGGCAAGGAATATATTATGCAGGATGGAGATGTAACTCTATTCAGGTTTAATGTCTAAGATCGGCTGATCGGATATAGGGTTGCTTACTTAACTTGAATTTTTACCCTTAATTTTTCTAATGAAAGAAAGGATGAGTAGAGCAATCGGCAAAATGAACCCTACCGTAAAGCCCAACAGCGGCCAAATGATCGAATCCCATTCTATCTGATATGACGTATTGGTATATATATTTAAGGAATATACTGCCAACAGCAGCCCCATCGGCAGGACAAGAATTTTATAGTTCTTCATCTTAAGGAGCTGCGCCAGGCCGGAAATACCGGCGTATGCATAGCAGAAAACCGAGATAAAGCTGACTTGAACCCAGATAAAGAAAGTCATAGCTTCGATCCTCGAAAAAATGACGAGGACATCGATTTCTTGAGATGTAATGAACATAGGAAAGCGGAGGTTTGCGATCAGGCTGCTACCCATTACAAGAACACAGACGGTTACTGTAATAAAGTTGCATAAAGCGCCCAGAAGATACCCCTTGAATAAGGCCTTTTTTGCCTCCTTAACATTTTCAAAGCAGACCGGATATACCATGTTTAAAAATACGAGAGGCCATGCGCAATTGGTCAGGAACGGTATGGTACCTTTCAAAACAGGGGTCACGCCTTTTTCCATGATCGGCAGGAGGTTTTCAGGATCCATTTTTGGTACCAACATCAAAGCCAAAAGTATAAAGAAAGAAAAGCCAAAATAAAATATCATCTCCGTTGTCCTGTACATGGTCTCAACACCGCACAGCAGGGCGAAAACCAATACGGCTATAAAAAATACATTTAAAGGTAAGGCCGGCAATGTGTATGCGAATGCATCGTGAATAAAATTGCTCATATACCAGACCCCCTGATCAGCTACCACAAGTGCCGATAATATAAAAAATACGGCAATAAATCCCCCGGCCAATTTTCCGAAATATAGCTGAATTATTTCAACAAACGTTTTGTTAGGATTAAGCTCACCAAGCTTGGCAAATATCCAGATAAAGAGTAACCCTATGGCCGTACCTAACAAGACAGAGAGCCATGCGTCCGGTCCCGCCAATTCTGCGATGCTTGATGGGAGAAACAGGGTAACAGTGCCGAATGAAAAGCCCGATGTCAGAATCATAAGTTGACGGGGTGATAATTTTGTTTTTACCATTAGAGGTAGCCTTTTATCCTTTCTTCAGCATGGATTCCATAAAGCCCTTAAGCGGCGAGTATATCCATGCAAATAAATCCGAGGGATTACCTATTTCAACTTTCAGTGATTTTAAAATCGACAAAACGATGCCCA
Organism: uncultured Ruminiclostridium sp.; assembly: GCA_964462075.1. Classification (GTDB taxonomy): domain Bacteria; phylum Bacillota; class Clostridia; order DSM-8532; family DSM-8532; genus DTU059. The sequence goes on from CAYWXN010000045.1 coordinate 6,705, forward strand.
GAGCGAGCAGCAGCGAAAAGGCCAAGAATTCGTTGAACGATCCTTCCCGGAGCAGCTTTGGAACCTCAATGATACAGAGTATGGCGGCAAAGGCTAATACCAATATGATAACGATTAAAACCATCCGGATTACTCCTCTTCATTGATAATTGATTTCAAGATTAACCCTACACCATTAATTTTCGTATCAAACATAAAGTTTACCTGTAGTTTGGGAAACTCAGTGTCCCAATCGTCTTTCAGCTCATTCCACACTTTTGGATATTTTCTGTGGATACTTTCACCAAAGCCGAAGATATCGGTTTTCAATTCATGCTGAGCTTTGTCCAGCACTTTTTTGCAAACATCAAGAAATTTTTCATTCATAAGGCTAATTAGCTTATCCTGATTTTCTTTTTTTATAAAATCGACATTGCCCGTCGCCGCGGCGATATCCATTTCGATCGAAAACATAACGTTTATGACAGGCTTGCCGTCCGACATGGATACTTTGATATTTGACTTACTATTGATTAAATCCACAGATACATGGGTGTTGTCATCATAATCGACAAAATTCACTGATCTTTTGGTTTTCCCAATAATATTGTAATAGGCACGGCTTTCCTTTTCATCGAGCCAACCTATCAGCTTATCGTCGCGAAACGCTCCAAGACTGGTTATCTTTAATTTCCCCGGATTACTTTTTTCCAGTGATTTAAGAGAATCCATATCCTCGGTTTTCTGATAGAACTCAACCCCGGCAATAACAGGGTTATTCCCTTTTGCATTGATGTCGTTGACAAGTTCAACGATTTTTAATGAATTTACCGGCGCCCACCATTCTTTCGAGTGTTCAATTGACTCGTATAATTTCATGCCCGATACCGATTCCGTCACCGTCACCGTGCTTAGGATTTGATTTGCCGTCGCTCCTTTTGTAATAATAAAATAGTAATCGCTGCGAAATCCACTGGAGCGTGTAAAATAATCCAGGATCTCTTTGAGCCCATCTCTGGCGACGTCTTCGCTGATTACAACAGATCTGACGTGCGAAAAGTACAACATTCTGGCTGCCTGCGTTGTGACGCGTCTTTCGATCTCGCCCAGGTCGTTTCCTTTTTCTAAATAGAGAAAAAAAGTTGATTCATTAACACTTTTTTTGGAGGCGACTGCCTTAGGATTGAGCACCTGGTACGTCACCATATACCCGGCCTCATCCTTATCGATTCCCACCGCAGTTACAAGGCTGAAATCATCCAGCTCTCTGCTTGCACATGCGCTTAAAAGCGGGAATAAAAGTAATATTAAGAGGGCTGACAGGGCTTTTGATTTCAATTTAATCACCTGAATTCCGGCTGTTTTTTTTGCTTATCAGTGACAATATCCTTATCATTGACTCTCGGGGAGGTGTCGGCGCTAATCCCCTCCGGCCTCGCCCTGTTTTTCCACAAAGGGAATCTCAGAATCGTGTCTTTTAAGGCAAATTTCGCTTCTGGGGCAAACGGCGACATATATGGAACGCCAATCGATTTCAGCCGGCATAATTCCAGAAGCAAAATAAGTACGCACATAAAAATGCCAAAAAGTCCGAATACACTTGTAATAAAAATCATAATAAATCTCAATAGCCTCGCTGCATTTCCCATATTGTAATTTGGTATGGCAAAGCTTGAGATCGCAGTTATTGAGACAATGATTACTATCATAGCAGAGATAAGGCCCGCATCCACTGCGGCCTGTCCTAAAACAAGCGCGCCGACAATAGAGATGGCCGGGCCGATGACCCGGGGCATACGAATACCGGCTTCCCTCAGGATTTCATATGTTGCTTCCATCGCAAACACTTCGATGGTCGTTGGAAATGGCACGCCTTCACGCTCCGCGAGCATGCTGATCAGCAGCGGCGTCGGTATCATTTCCTGATGGAAGGAAGATAACGCAATATATAAGGATGGCACAAATATGGAAAGGGTAAACGCAATATACCTGAATAAGCGTACAAATGTCGAAATATGAAACTGATGATAATAGTCTTCGCTTGCCTGAAAAAATTCAGCAAAAAGAGCGGGAGCAGTCAGGACAAACGGCGTGCCGTCGACCAAAATAGCTACTTTCCCTTCAAGCAAACATGCCGCGACTGTATCGGGTTTTTCGGAGTTCAGAAAAGTCGGGAAGATGGAATACCTGTTGTCCTTGATTAGCTCTTCAATATATCCGCTCTCAAGTATTCCATCTATCTGGATTGAATTGAGACGCCTTCTGATCTCATCAATAATCTCCTGTTTTGCTAGATCACTGATATACATCAGAGTGACTTTTGTTTTTGTCCTGTTTCCGACGGTCAGGTTTTCTGATTTTAACGCCTTATCCCTGATTCGTTTCCTGATAAGAGCAATATTGATTCCGATCTTTTCGATGAAACCTTCCTTAGGCCCCCTGATGATACTTTGAGATGTTGGCTCCTCAACGGTCCTTCCTTCCGGCGAATAAGCGTCAATGGAGAGAAATTCGCTATGTCCGTCTATAAGAAAAACAAGCTCACCGGACAGCAAGCCGTCAAATACTTTCTCAAGGCTCGCCCCCTGTGAAATTTTTCTGAAGCCGGAGAATTGATTTTTTAGCAGATTAAAAAAATCCGGCGGGCTTTGTATTTTCGCGCTCTCGCCAGATGCGAGAATTTTGCCCAATTCGACAGAATAATCGCTGATTATCTGGTTACTGATTAGATTGTCAATATAGACGCATGCAAATCGTATGTGCCTGTCAGAATTGCTCTCCGATAAATTTACAATCAAATCGCCAGAACTAATCTCGGCTGTTATATTGTTTATATTTACATCCAAATTATCACTTATATCATTTCTATCGCTAGAATGGTCTGTTTTAGAAGGCTCATTAGTAGATTCAGTCTTTTCTTTACATAACCTACGACGCGAAAGTTTCATTTTAGCTTCACCCTTTTTAACGATATACTATAATTATGTACAATATTTTGGGTATTCATTCGGTCGGTAGGCCATATAATTGCAAAGGGTGTGGCTTTTACATAACCACACCCTTTCAACTGTCTAAAATTATCTATTTTGTAGATCTACCCCAATAGGAATCACTGTCGCTAGATTTGTTCAAATCATAATAGTCGTCAAACATGTCGGTCTGATTGTTGAAATCATAAAAAGTTACGCCGTCTATGGTTATAGTATTTCTACCTGTTTCGGGATCAGCACCAGTTTTTGCAATGCCGTAGGTTTCAATTTCGGGTGGATTATAGATTTCCTTGATCACTCCCCTGTCGAGTATAATTAACTCTTTACCCGGAACTATATCCTCTATTTTTCCCTCCGGTACAACTAACCGTGCGTCGATTTCCAGCTTGAGCTTACCTTCGGCAATACTCCATCTTCCCGCTGCGTACAGTTGACGGTTCAATTCATCCATTTGAGAAGTCCCGAAAATAAATGTACCATCATCATTAAGTGCATACCGTTCACCATATCCCGCTGCTACTGCATTCATAGAGTGCCATAGCCCTATGAAGGGTTCTTTATCCCCGGGTTCCTGGTTATTAACGGGACTTTCACTCCGGGGGGCTTCTGCTTTCTGACTATTAACAGGATTCACACTCTCCGGAGTAGCGGTATTCTGTGATACTCCGGTGGGCCTGCCGCAAGCTGCAAGTGAAAATGTCAGCATTAGCACAAGAGTATGTGTGATTAATCTTTTCATATTGCATATCTCCCCATGAAATATAAATATTTCCTACGTTATACAATTTGGTACTTTAATATGGCAACCATCACAGCCTGGAAAATAATGCTTCTTATTACTATAATACATTAAAAAACACTATTATACAGTAAACCATATAATAATGTTTTTATTTGTAGGAAATCTTTCATCACTATTTTCAATTATAAGTTTTAAATAGAAATAGATATTCACCGGTCAATTTTATACCGTTTATTCTTATTGCGGCTTTTTATTCTAAATTTGCTTATTCTTATCCCCAGAAAAATAGCTCTTAGCCGGGTCTTATTAGAAATTTTGCTCTTAATATAAGGTGACTCAAGTTCTTCTACTATAAACCTAGCAATATTATTTGCAGCATTGGGCAAAGTTTTAACATAATCATTCTCGCTAATGTTTTCTTTATACCGCTCTAGAATATTAGTAGTTAAAATCTCATTGATTATTGCCCAAAACTCGTTTTTGTTTTTAGCAAACCAGCCCATTTTA
>CAYWXN010000046.1:0-10600 GCA_964462075.1 uncultured Ruminiclostridium sp.
TATTTCTTCTCTATTGCGGCAAATTTACATGTGTCCATACAAACTCCGCACTTGATACATTTTGATTTATCTATAACATAAGGTTTTTTGATCTCTCCGGATATAGCTCCAACAGGACATTTCTTGGAGCAAAGGCTGCAACCCTTACACTTGTCAGGTATAATCCTGTAGTTGAGTAATGCCTTGCACACGCCTGCAGGGCATCTGTGTTCCTTAACATGAGCTTCATACTCATCACGGAAATATCTCAAGGTACTTAAAACAGGGTTAGGAGCCGTTTGTCCCAATCCGCAAAGTGCTCCCTGATGAATGCTCTCAGCCAGAAGTTCAAGCTTTTCAATATCTCCTTCTTCGCCCTTACCGCTTGTTATGCGATCAAGTATTTCATACATACGCTTTGTACCTATTCGGCACGGAGGGCATTTGCCACATGATTCATCAACGGTGAACTCCAGGAAGAACTTCGCAATATCCACCATACAGTTGTCTTCGTCCATAACAATAAGTCCGCCTGAACCCATCATTGAGCCCAATGAAATAAGGTTATCATAATCGATTGGAATATCGATATGGGAAGCGGGTATACAACCGCCAGATGGGCCGCCTGTCTGGGCTGCCTTGAATTTCTTGCCCTTGGGAATGCCTCCTCCAATGTCGTAAATAACCTCGCGAAGGGTTGTCCCCATTGGTATCTCTACAAGACCTGTATTGTTAATTTTGCCTCCAACAGCAAAAACCTTTGTTCCTTTGCTCTTTTCGGTGCCAATTGTATTAAACCAATCCGCACCCTTTAAAAGAATCACAGGAATATTTGCGTAGGTTTCAACATTGTTAAGAATTGTAGGCTTTTCCCAGAGACCTTTGACAGCCGGGAAAGGAGGACGTGTCCTGGGTTCTCCGCGTTTACTCTCAATGGAAGTCATAAGTGCGGTTTCTTCACCGCAAACAAAGGCTCCGGCACCCAAACGAATCTCAATATCGAACGAGAAATCGGTACCAAAAATATTCTTGCCAAGAAGTCCGTATTCTTTTGCCTGTTTAATTGCTATTTTCAAACGCTGTACTGCAATAGGGTACTCGGCACGGACATATATATAGCCTTGATTTGATCCTATAGCATATCCCGCAATTGCCATTGCTTCGATAACGGTATGAGGATCACCTTCAAGTACTGAACGATCCATGAATGCACCCGGGTCACCCTCGTCGGCATTGCAGCAGACATATTTTACATCATTAACTTCCTTTGCTGCAAACTGCCATTTTAATCCGGTTGGAAAACCAGCGCCCCCGCGCCCGCGTAGGCCTGATTTCTTGATTTCCTCAATAACCCCGGCAGGAGTCATTTCTGTCAATGCTTTTGCTAACGCACCATAACCGTCTTTGGCAATATACTCTTCAATATTTTCGGGATTTATAACACCACAATTACGAAGCGCAATTCGTACCTGACGGGAAAAGAATCCGACATTATCAAGTGATCTTGCAACATCCTCTACATCCTTGTCTCCCAGAAGCAGGCGCTTTACAATACGGCCTTTAACCAAGTGTTCATTTACTATTTCTTCTATATCGTTGGGTGTAACATGGCAATATGTAGCTCCCTCGGGATATATAACAAGAATCGGACCCTTCTCGCAAAGACCGAAGCATCCTGTTTTAACAATTTTAACTTCTTTTTCAATACCTTTTGCAGCGAGCTCTTTCTCCAACCTGGCCATTATTTCAGGAGATTTGGAAGCTGTACAGCCGGTACCATTACAAATCAGTACATGCGATCTGTAAACCATAATCGATACCCCTCCTTACCTTTCTGCCGCACCAACTGTGAATTCGGTAACGGGCTTTTGATTGACGATATGTTCTGCTACAATTCTTCTTGCTTTTTCCGCATCTAATTTTACATAAGTCGTTTTCTCACCGTTTGCCTCATAAACCTCAGCAACCGGCTCCAAACGGCAAATACCTATACATCCTGTCATTGAAACAGAGACGTTGTGAATATTTCTCTTTTCCAATTCATCGATAAACGCTCCCATGACTGGCTTAGCACCTGCTGCGATACCGCATGTAGCCATACCTACAACAATTCTTACCTTGTCTTCATTTTCACGAATAGATATTTCTTTAAGAGCTTTTTCACGAATTGCTTTTAATTCTTCTATCGACTTCATCTAAAACACCTCCAAATACTGATTTAATCCCATTGCTTATTGTATTTTGTATCCATTCAAGAACATTAGTATCTTCTATAGGAACACCATCCAGTTGTTGTTTTATTTCATCTGTATTCAATAAAAAATCATTGTTATGGGAAGAAAACTGAATCACCCACGAGATATTTGGATTAGCCATAATCAATAATCTGATTGTTTCCGGAATATCTCCTAATGGAATTCTGTCAATATGATTAATTTCAAAACTTGCATTAAGTTTTGTTCCCTTTGAAGGTTCTGATTGAAGACTGAATTCTCCGCCCGCCATTTCGGCTGATTGTTTTATAAGCGGTATTCCCAGCCCGACTTCTCTTGTCGTTCTGCTGGTTTTGAATGGGTCAGTTACCTTCTTTAAAAACTCCTGATCCATTCCACGGCCGTTATCAATAATTTCAATTAGAAGCTTCTCAGGTTTATCAAATATTTTCATGTTGATAGTAATTCGGTCTGCTTCTGCTACAATAGAATTCTGTACTATGTCCATCAAATGGAGTGATATGTCCTTCATACCTATTTTGCAGCCGCTTCCATGTCAATATATTTTTGAATTATCCCGGGAATATCATCAGCGGTCAATCTCCCGTAAACATCCTCATTGATCATTATAACAGGTGCTAATCCACAAGCGCCTACACATCTGCATGCATCCAAAGAAAAGACTCCGTCAGGTGAACATTCGCCGCTCTTTATTTTTAGAATCTCCGTAATCTTATCATAAATCTGACCGGATCCTTTTACATAGCATGCTGTTCCAAGACATACATTAATCTTATACTTTCCCTTCGGGTTTAAAGAAAATTGAGTGTAAAATGTAACCACACCATACACTTCAGCCAGTGAAACATTGAGCCCTTCGGCGATCTTCTTCTGAACACTCATAGGAAGATATCCATATAGTTCCTGAGCCTCATGAAGAACTGGTATCAATGCACCGCGGGTGTCTTTGTACTTAGCGATTATGTTGTTTAGTTCTTGTGTCTGAATGTCTGCACTGCAGCAACCGCAACTCATATTGACAACCTCCTGAATATTGTTGTTAGTTAGGTAATTTGTTAATAGGTTAACAAACCTTTGTTAATTATATCACGATACTAATTATAATTCAATAAAATATAAGGGATTAAGTAGAATTTATATACTGAATTTTACTGATTTTTAATACTATTTCTGCTCATCTTTTTATTAATCACACAATACATAACTCATCCAGTCATACAAAAAAAGAGTTGGCATATAACCAACTCTCTTTAGATACAGCTATTCAGTTTTCGACAAGACTTCAATTAAATTATCATATGCCTTGCGAATTCCTGTGTTTGAATCATCATTAAGCTTTCTTTCACCAATAACAAGTCCGGTGTAATTACCGTTTTTCATTATATAATAACCATAGCCATCATTTGTAGGAATGAACTCTATTTTTACTATTTTTTCGGGCTCGGCCTTTTTCATAGTATAGGTAAGTCGGACAGCCGCTTTACCTGATGGCACCGAATCTAAATCTATTTTGTCTCCCATTAAACCAATAGCTCCCTGGTAGTACTTTCTAAACAGGCCCTCTTGTTCATCTCCCTCCATCTTTTGTCCGTTGAAATGGAATTCAGGTGTTGAGCCCTCTTCCTGGCTTTCGTTGATCAGAAGTACATCGGTTCTTCCGTCTATCTCAATAACAAGCTTTTCGACATCATATATGAGTGGAATATAGGCGAACAATGAGACTAAATCCTTCAACGGCAAATCAACAAAATTCAGATTTGTGGCATCTACCGTAAATACGGCATTATTACCTTCCATCATTCCGTAGTATTCCGATTCACTCTTATTTCCGAGCATTATGCGATGTGTTTCATCATTAATAGTATAATCGAATACATAATTGGGTGAATCAAGCCCATAGACTTTTAAATCCGAAGGATTTTCCTCAACGAATTTTTTAACTCTGAATGAACTGACCCAACCTAAAAACTTTGAAAGCTCAGTAATATTTGCATCGCGCTCGGGGATTGGACCGGTTATTATCCAATCGGCTGAAGAAGGTTTTTTCTCTGCGCTGAAAACAGCTTCTCCGGCTTTGCTGAAGGTAAGGTTCTTTACATCTTCAGCAGAAAGAGCTTCTGTACCATATAAGTTCTTACTCATTAAATCAAATTTTCCGTATCTCAGAGTATCACCCTTATAGGAGTCTATAGTGTATACCTCGGGCTTCTCGAGCCTTCTCACATAATAACTGTCCTGTTTAGGAGTCAAATTGCCGATTTCAATGCTGATTTCCTTTCCTTCTTTAGAAACAAAGGTAGCAATAAAAGCGTTGTCGAGGCCGTATATTGTCAGATCATTGGGTTTTTCATCTATTAACCGCTTGGTAGTAACGGTAGCGGCCGCCGAAACTATGTCTTCCACTAAATCATTATCAACATCAAAGGATGTATTAACCCACACCATCTTCTTCTCGGTTACCTTTTTAGTGGTTCCGTCGTCATTTGTCTCAAGAGTTTCAACATTCCGTTCTTCCTTTGTGAGGACAACTTCGGTGTCTTCTCTTTTTAACACAATCTTTGATATATCTTCCTGTGCAATATCTATCAGCTTGATCTCATCAGAAGATGTGGCATCTGTCGGCTGTGGGGTTTCACTCCCATTTTCTATTTTCCCCTGATATTTATTTAATAAGATGAAGGCTGCCAGGAAGACCACAAATATAACCAATAGAATTATGATCTTCTTCCAATTCTTCATCATAGATGCTTCCTCCTTATCCAGACAAATACACCAAGTCCGATTATAGCCAGAGGCAGTAAAAAGCTTAGGACAATAAATGCAATGAACTTGGTTGATTCAGACAGATTAACGGGTTCTGACATTAAACTCTTGGAAGGTACAATAATTGAATCGCTTTTATCCTGCATCCAGTTTAATGTAGATAAAATATATCTGACACCGTTATAGCTTGTGTTCTGCATCCAATTGTCAGTTATAAAGGTAGCATTACCAATAATTGCAATTTTACTTGGTGCTGATCCCTGATTTTCTGACAGAGCTCCGAGAAGAAACGGACCCATAGTTACATCTTCGGTAAGTAAATTAGTACTCTGGGATTTACTGGATGTCATGAATAGAGGTTGAGTAGTAATCCATTCTTTAGCCGCCTGTATTATACCGACACTACGGCAGTTAGGCATATACACAAATAGAGACTTGGGGTCCAGATTGATTGTAACATCATTTTCATTCGGCTGTGGAATAATAACTGTAAACTCATCCAAATACCAGTTTTGATCACCTTCAAGAACAATGTCATTATTGAGAGCCAATGAATATCGTTCAAAAACCATATCAAAATTGGGCATCTCTTCTGCCGTGTTCTGAACATCCATCAGGAAGATTGCGTCTCCGCCTTTTTCCATAAATGCAAGAAGATTTTCCAATTCACCGGGAAGAAGATCAGTCTTAGGTGAAACAAAGAAAAGGGTGGAAGCATCTTCCGGGACTACATTTGCCAATGAGAGATCTTGAATCTCATAATTATTTGCGGTTATGGTGCTCTTAAGTTCGGAAAGATTGGCAGTCATCTCACCGTGACCTGTAGCAAAATAAATTACCGGGGTAGAATCGGCTATAACACTTTTTATAGCACTTGAAAAAGTCTGTTCGATCTTTAAGGCAACCGGATATGAATTATAAGTACTGTAATCATATTCTACCATATCATTCTGAGATACGACTTTGGAATTCTTACCGGATTTTACTATTATACTTCCTTCAGAAATACCTTTTACTTGATTTGGGTCAATCTCTCTTTCAACATATGTGGGGTCTTTTTCGACATCAACAAAACGAACCTTAACCTTACCGTTGCTCTTAATATCGTATTGTTTTAACACTTCAAGGATTTCGCTTCCCTGATAGTATTTTTCATCTGTGAGGATTATAACTTCAACATCCTTATCAAGTTCACCAAGCATTGTGATGCTGGGCTCGCTTAATGAAAATAGCTGATTTTTTGTAATATCAAGCCTTAATCTGTCTCTTATAGAATCCAAACCCAAAAGTGCGTTAAAGATCACTATTATAGCGATTATAACCGCAGTGGCTATGAAAGCATATGAGCCGTATTTCAAGCTTTTCTTGTTTATCATCTTCATATTAATCACCCCTGACTCCAGCGCTTGTGTTCAATAACCCTCACGGTAAGGACAATAAACACTGCTGCATAGCTAACCATAAACACTATTGACGTTAAATCAATAATTCCCTTATTAAAATCCTCATAGCGATCTGAAATAGAAAGCCACAAAAACACCTTATTCAAAAAACCGCTGAAGTAGCTGGCAAGATAGCCTATATTTTGAATAAGAAATATAGAAACAAGACTGATTATAGAAGCTACGATCTGGTTTTCGGTAAGAGAGGAAGCAAAAATACCTAAGCTGACAAATACCGCTCCCATTAAGATATAGCCAAGATATGAGCTTATTATTAGCATGATATCAGGCTTACCCGCTATTATCGTAATTAAAGGGAAGATTAATGATGCGGCAGTCATAACTAAAAATACACTAAAAGAAGCCAAAAACTTTCCTATTACGATTTCGGTCACTCTGACAGGAGAGGTCAAAAGCAGAACCTCTGTACCGTTTTTCTTGTCCTCGGCCATGGATCTCATGGTAAGTATAGGGATAATTAATAACAAAAGACTGCTCATACTTGCCACAAACTCGCTCATGATATCTGAAATTCCATAGCCAATAAGACTATTGAAAAACAGACCTAAAAGTAACATAAAAAGTCCTATCAGCACATACGCAATGGGTGAATTGAAGTATGATCTAAAGTCACGTTTCATTATAGCCAGCATACTTATATAGCCTCCTTCTCTTCATTGGTGGTCAATTGCAGGAATATATCCTCAAGTGACAAATTCAAGGATTTAAGCTCAAGTATCGGGAAGCCTTGCTCTGCCAATTGGTTAAACATAGGTTTTCTTACATCCACATCCTTATCGGCTTCAACAATATAACTAAACTCATTATCTTTAATCTTAGTACCGGTCTCCAGATATTTAACTCCATATAAATTGCTTATAATATCTTTAACCTTGTTTTCCGGGCCTGCCACCGTTACAGTAAATCTTGAAAAGTCGGCCAATGCCCTTGAAAGATTGTCCGGAGTATCAATTGCAGCTATTTTACCTTTGTTAATGATAATTACTCTGTCGCATACCGCGCTAACTTCGGGAAGAATGTGAGAGCTTAATATAATAGTGTGATTTTTTCCCAAAGCTTTAATAAGGTTTCTGATTTCTATAATCTGCTTAGGGTCAAGACCCACTGTAGGCTCGTCCAGAATAAGAACCTCCGGCGAACCTACCAACGCCTGAGCAAGACCTACTCTCTGTTTATAGCCTTTTGATAGGTTTTTAATGAGCCTGTGGCTTACATGCGTTATTTTTACAAGCTCCATAATGTCTTTTTTCTGACTTTTCCATTTTTTTATTGGTACTGTCTTAAGATCAGCACAGAAATCAAGATACTCGTTTACTGTCATATCCATGTAAAGCGGAGGCTGTTCGGGTAAATATCCTATATGCTTTTTAACTTCAACAGGGTTTTCTAGAATATCCGCTCCCCCAACCTTAACAACACCGGATGTAGATGATGTGAAGCCGGTAAGAATATTCATAGTGGTTGATTTGCCGGCCCCGTTAGGACCTAAAAAGCCAAGGATTTCGCCTTTGCCTACATTAAAGCTAATATTGTCAACAGCTTTTATGCGGCCGTACTCCTTAGTCAAATTTTGAATTTCTATCATATAATCCCTCCCTGTATTAGTGCCTGATTTTCACTAAAAAACAAGCGGGTTAAGATATTTGTTGAAATCATTAAACCCGCTATGTCTAATCAATATTTTTATTATGCATTAAATTAATGAACATTTTGTGAACATATTGTTAATAAAATTATTAATATCAAATGCCCATAATATTATAACCTGCATCGATGTATAATATTTCCCCTGTCATTCCGGATGAAAGATCACTCAAAATATAAACTGCCGATTTCCCCAAATCATCCAGTGTTATATTTCGCTTTAATGGAGCCTTCTCTTCAACCGCATAAAGAATATCGCTGAAATTCTTTACTCCTTTGGCAGACATGGTTTTTACCGGGCCTGCGGAAATTGCATTAACACGTATATTCTTACTCCCCAGCTCATGAGAAGCATATCTAACGCTGGCTTCCAATGCCGCTTTTGCCACCCCCATAATATTGTATCCGGGAGATACCTTTACCGATCCTCTATATGATAATGTCAATATACTCCCGCCTTCAGTCATCAGGGCCTGAGCTCTTTTCGAAACAGCAATGAATGAATACACGCTGATATCCATAGCTAACATAAATCCATCCTTTGATGTATTTACAAAGGTGTCCTGAAGATCCTCGCTCTTTGCGAATGCAATTGCATGAACAAGCCCGTGAAGCACTCCGTATTTACTTTTTATCGTAGTGAAAAGACTGTCTATATCTTCTTCATTAGCAACATCACAGGGGTAAGCATCAATATCTCCCATGCCGGAAGTCAGCTTTTCAAGAGATTCTTTTTCTCTATCACCCAAATAAGTAAATATTAAATTAGCGCCCTGAGCTTTGGCAGCCTGTGCAATACCCCAAGCAATACTCCATTTATTCCGGATACCCATAATAAGTATATTCTTCCCTTTTAACAACTCGGACATCTTGTAACCTCCATATATAATCTAATATTATTATCTGATGATAAATAATATACTACAAAATCTTTTTTGGTTCAAGAACATAAACCATGCTCAGAATTCCCGCCAGCAGCTTAAATATGCACTGAAATCTAGATTTTTCTATTTGATGTTTAAAAATCACACCTAATAAACACATTTCTCTTAAGCAGACTTTTCATTTGTAGTATTATGCTGAAAATTATCGAAATATGTCGCAAATGCTCTTTGTATGCGGCTTTTGTTGACTTCATGTAGAATGTGTGTTATTATTTGTTGTAGAAATTTGTCCTTTAAAGTGGGGGAGGGCATTACCAATGAAAAATATCGAAAAAATCCGAAGCAGGCTTAACAGAGCCATAGCATCCGGGAACAATAAAAACACTATTCTTAATATTAGCAGACTTTTGGATGACCTGATTGTTGAGCAAATGAAGTTACAAAATAAAAAAAGCATAGATTAAGGGTGACAATAGAAGTACACCTTTCTCTATGCTTATTAACTGTCTTTTTATCTATTTTTTGAGGCTTTCCAAAAATCGTCTTATGCGCACCAGAGCCTCTCTAATGTTGTCGATTGAAGTAGCATAGGTGGCTCTCACAAATCCCTCTCCGCAAACTCCGAATGCATTACCGGGAACCATTAATACTTTTTCCTCCATTAACAGACGTTCACAGAATTCGTCAGAGGATAAGCCGGAAACACGGATATCAGGAAAAACGTAAAAGGCTCCGATAGGTTCAAAGCAGTCCAATCCAACCTTTCTGAATCCATCAACCATTACCAGACGGCGGCGGTTGTACTCCTCCATCATACGTCTGACCTCCGGTTCTCCGTTCTTAAGAGCTTCAATTGCAGCATACTGTGCAGTTGTAGGGCTGCACATTAAGGCATACTGATGAATTTTCTTCATCTGGTCCAGCGCGTCAGCATGACCGCAAGCATATCCGATTCTCCATCCGGTCATGGCAAATGCTTTCGAAAAACCGTTTATAACAATGGTTTTGTCTTTCATTTCCGGAAATTGTGCAATAGAAACATGAACACCCTCATAAGTCAACTCGGCATATAACTCGTCAGAAATTACAATAATATCTTTGTCCTTTAATACCTCTACAATTGCCTTATAATCGTCATAATCCATGGTGGCACCTGTTGGATTATTCGGATAGCCTATTATTATTGCTTTTGTTTTGTCTGTTATGGCATTTATGATTTGTTCGGGCTTTAGCTTGAAACGGTCTTCGGCCTTCAGCTCAATTGTTATAGGAGTTGCTCCGGCAAACATTACACAACCCTTATAAGCAACAAAGGACGGTTCAGGTACTATGACCTCATCCCCGGGGCCAGCAAAGGTCCTGATAGCTATATCAATAGCTTCACTTCCGCCGACAGTGACCAGGATTTCATTCTTCGGGTTGTATTTTAAACCGAACCTGTTATTCATATAGTTTGAAATTTCTTCACGCAGTTCAATAAAACCGGCGTTTGAAGAATAATGAGTTTTCCCTTTTTCTAGGGAGTATATCCCTTCTTCGCGTATAGTCCAAGGTGTCTCAAAATCAGGCTCACCTATGCCCAGAGATATAACGCCTTTCATCTCATTTACTAAATCAAAGTACTTTCTTATCC
>CAYWXN010000047.1:0-10381 GCA_964462075.1 uncultured Ruminiclostridium sp.
CCATGGTAAGTGTACGTCCGCTCTTTTCTTCTTTTTCAATAAGATAATGAGTATTCGCCTGGCTGGCTATTTGGGCATGGTGAGTAATACATATCACCTGATGACCTTTTGCCACTGTCTTAAGCTTTTCACCAAGCTTTGAAGCGGCTTTTCCGCTTACTCCCGTGTCGATTTCATCAAATACCAGTGTGGGTATGGCATCAATATCAGCTAAAATAGTCTTTATTGCCAGCATGACCCGGGACATTTCACCGCCTGATACTATTTTTGACAGAGGCTTAACCGGTTCTCCCATATTGGGCGAGAATAAGAACTCGACCTTATCGGTTCCGTTTTCGGTAAAGCCTTCCTCCGGACAGGATAGTATTGAAACCTCAAACTGAGTCTTTGGCATTTCAAGATCCTTAAGCTCTTTTAAAATTCCGTCTTCCAGCTTTTTAGCAGCTTCTTTTCTTAATTTATTCATTATCTCGCAGCGTTTATGTAGATTTTTTTCGGCGGCCTCAATCTCTTTTCTGATTTTCAGAATCAGCTCCTCGCTGCGTTCAATCTCATCCAGACGTTCCTTGGCATCATTCAAAAACTTTAAAATGTCCTCGACAGACTCGCCGTATTTACGTTTCAGGCCCTGAATCAAGCTTATGCGCTCCTCAATATTCTTATGGAGCTTCGGATCGTATTCGGTTTCATCTCTGATTCCGCGTATCTCACGGGAAATATCAGTTAGCTTTTCATCAATATCTCCAAGGGCATTGCTAATATTCATATAATCGGGGTTAAGATCCTCAATTTTTCTGATGGCTTCCAAAGAAAAACCTATTTTATCAAGGGCGCTATCATCATCACCGTCATCCGCACGAAGCCACTGGTAAGCATTTGAGAATGCCGAAATTATATCTTCGGAATGAGCAAGAATTTTGCTCTTTCCATCAAGTTCAATATCTTCGCCGATATATAACCTTGCGGCTTCAATCTCACCTATTTGGAATCTTAATATGTCCAGTGTGCGCTCCCGCTCCTTATCCACTCCGGCAAGGGCTCTTAGCTTAGCCTTTAAAGCATTTAGCTCCCTAAGTGAAGCTTGGTATTCGGCCTTTTCCGCCGTTAGCTCGCTACCGGCAAAGGAGTCTAAAAGCTCAATATGCATTTCTGCTCTTAAAAGGGATTGGTTGTCATGCTGACCATGTATATCAACCAGCCTTTGTCCTATTTCCTTTAGCATTCCAACAGTGACCATGGTGCCGTTAATGCGGCAAACATTCTTTCCCGATTCGGTAAAAGTTCGCGAAATCAATATACTTTTGTCATCCTGTGCTTCGATACCCATGGACTCCAAAAGCTCATCAAATTTATTATTGTTTTCTAAAGTATAGGAAAAAAGCCCTTGAACAAATGCTTTTTCTGCACCGGAACGGATAAGCTCCCGTGAAACCCGTGATCCTAAAAGAGCATTCAGCGAGTCAATAATAATGGATTTCCCCGCTCCGGTTTCGCCGGTAAGTACAGTAAAGCCCTTTTGCATAGGTATTTTTATCTTTTCTATTATAGCAATATTTTCAACTTCAAGTTGGATTAGCATCTTATTCTAAGACACTCCTCTCACCATGCGAGTTAGTTTATCCATAAGGTCTTCAGCTATTTTTTCAGCCCGGCATACCACCATAATGGTATCATCACCGGCAATAGTGCCGACAATATCATTCCATCCCAAGGAGTCTATAGTTGCGGCTACAGCCTGAGCCATCCCGGGAAGTGTTTTGATTACAAGAATATTATTTGCATAGTCACACGATACATATGCCTCTTTGATGATTACTAATAGCCTATCATTCATATTTCCCGCATCAGAATTCATAGCTGAGTAGCGGTATCTTCCATCGGTTGAAAGAACCTTAACAAGTCTGAGCTCCTTAATGTCTCTGGAAATGGTTGCCTGAGTCACATCCATCCCCGATTGCCTTAATCTTTCTGCCAAGTCATCCTGGGTTTCTATCTCGTAATTCTCGATAATATCCAGTATCTTGGCGTGGCGGTTATACTTCATGTTTTCCCTCCATAAAATCTTCTTCTGATTTTATTCATTTGCGTTATGAATCTTAGCTCTTAATACATCATAAAAATTCACTTGCTTTACCGAGGCAAAAAATACACTGTCTTTCGAAGCTCCAACCGAAACTACATCCTCAGGCTGGATGGGAAACCCTTCCTGACCGTCCAAAGTAAGTATGGCATCTACTTCTCTATTGCCTGCCATATTTATGGTAATAGTCTTTGTATCTGCTATTATAAAAGAACGAGAATACAGTATATGGGGACAAATAGGCGAAACAAGCATCAGCCGCATATCAGGCGCTACAATTGGCCCGCCCGTCGACAGGGAATATCCGGTAGAACCAGTAGGAGTCGATATAATAACACCATCGCTTGCATATGAATCTACAAATTCGCCGTTAATCATTACCTTAAGCCTAAGAATTCGAGAAAGGGCCATTCTGGAAACAACCGCATCATTTATTGCATGATTCTTATAAATAGTCCTGCCATTGCGGATAACCTCAACATTCAACACCATTCGCGGCTGAATATGATATTCTCCGGCAACTATTCTGTCAATAGCCATCTCAATTTCACAGGTTTCCACCTCGGCAAGGAAACCAACAGTTCCTTTGTTTACACCCAATATGGGTTTTTTGTGAGGGAATGCACCGCGGGCTGCCTTTAAAAAGGTGCCGTCGCCACCGACACAGATAATGAAATCAGAGTCCTCAAAAACATTATCTGTTCCGGTTACATCAACATTAAGACCGACTCTGACCTCCGGTGTAACCACTACCTCTAAGCCCTTTTTCAATAGCTTTTTCGCTATTAAGCTCGTTTCTCTATAATCAATATCCTTATTCTTTCCTACAACTATTCCAATCTTTTTCAAATGCTTTCCACCCAAGAATTTATTTAATTATATTATACATTTATTTTGTATATTAATACAAGCACAACCATGTATGTCAGCCTAGCAAAAGAAGTTTAGCGGCTGTGTCCGATAACGATTTAGCGCCCGGTGAATTTGAATAAATAAACCTTAAAAATTCATATATGAAATTTCTTAATCAAATATGCTTTTAATTCCGGGCTGCCATTTACTATGAACAGGAATATAGCCGTCGGAATCAGAACAGCGGCCAGAATGGACGACCATGCTATTAATAATTTCCCCTTTACAAACAGGTTTGTGACTGCATCGATTGCAACTACAAGACCGGATACAGCAATCAAAGAAACTCCTGCTGTCAAAAGAGGCTTGTCTTTTACTGTTTTTGCCATCATCATAATAATTATTACTACAAGGCCGGTAAACACCAAAATCGGTAACCCCAACGGCAAAAACCAATCACTTCCCCCAGTCAGTTTGTCTAAGGCAAATAAGAAACCGGCTGTCCCTAAAAACCAGATGGAAACTATCAAATAAACCCTCTTCCATGTAAAAAGAAAAGGTATTGCAATATATACCCATAGCAGAAGCAGTGCCAGAGCCGGGTATTGGGACCATTCGGGAAATGATCCAGAATAAAAGTCCAGAGACAACAAAAATACAGCTATTGACAATATATCCATGGTGATGACCTGATATGTCGTGTGACCTTTAAGCAAGGAGGGGTAGGCTATGAGAATCCACAAGAGTGCGATGGATGTGATGGGATAAAATGACCAGGTTATAGTGCGGTTTGCGGTAAAATCTATAATCAGTGTTACAAGAAGGGGTACTAGGAGTATAAAGGTTGCCAGAAGGATGAAAGCCTTGCTGGGAACGAGATTTACTCTGGGACGCACATTTCGTGGTATGCGTTCCGAGAATGGTCGCATTCCTTCTTCAATATCCTGCTCATCGGGCAAAAAAACCTCTGTACCACAAAGCGGGCAAGATTCCAAGCCTTTTTGCATTTCCACACCGCATCTAACACAATATGCCATATCGATCCCTCCTATACTTTACATATTCTCTATTTCATTTCTTCATTTACTTCTACCTTAACAGGAATACCCATTCTGATAAGTCTTGTAAAAAATAACCGTTCCACACTTTTATCCCGTGTGTTACTGCCAAAATTGATTACCAGCTTGTCATTAAAGCTACAAACGGCACACCCCGTTTTATTGATTGGATTTGTTCCGAGAATAAAGTCAATGCGCTCAACCTCACTGGCCATTTTATCCGGAAGATTTACAAGCCCTAAATTAGATAAAGTTCCGGAACAGAGATTTTCACCCATACGAGTATATAGAAACGGCATTAACAGCTTCTTAAACACCAGAGGTATTACTCTGATTATCCAATTGCGCTGTCCACCGACATTTCTTGAAAGTGATTTGCTTATAGCTTTTTCATTAGTCTGGGTAATAAGTGTTTCCCGAACTATTTGCAGAATTTCTTCAAAGTCATATTTACCTAAACGCGGATCTACTTCAGGCATAACAAACAATGAGAAGTTTCTTAAGGTTTTGCTGGGATATATTCCTCTCATATTAACCGGCACCTGTAACGCTACAGGACGTTTTTTGGGATTCTTTGAAACCAGGCTGTCCTGCAATTCCTGAAGTGCGTCAATATAAACCGCCACAAGAAAAGCCGTTAATGAAACCTTATACTTTTTTGCCTCTCTAATAATGTCGGCTAACGGTACAATCCCCGTGGTAATCATGATAGCTCCCGGATAAAGCAACTTTCCCTTTAAATGAAAGGCTTTTCTTCCTTTGTCCGGAAGGGGCAAGGGGCTTTTGTAAAAACGATTATAGGCGTCCTCCGCCTCTTCCCCCGAGAGCAAGTCTACCGGAATATCACCGGGTTCCCCGGGATCTTTCCCCTTACGCTTCAAATAATCGTAAACCAATGCTTTTAAAAATGTAATTCCCCCGGTACCATCGGTAAGCACATGGCAAAATTCAACCGCTATACGTGATTGCCAATATCTTAATCTAAACAAAAAACGCGTGCCCAGATTCGGATGCAGCCTGCCAAGCGGATAGCGAACATCCCTTTCCACACGTGGCAGCTTTGGGTTATGCTCAAGATAATACCAGAAGAAGCCTTTTCTTAAACGCACACGATAAAATGGAAACTTCTTGATTACTTCTTCCAGAGATGCTTGCAATATCTTTGGGTCCACTGCTTCCTTGAGAGTCATAGAGATTCGAAACATTGTGGTTATGCGGTCAGATTGTATAGAAGGATATATTAAGGCCGCATTATCCAAACGGTACCAAGCATTCTCTTCTGCAATAATATTTTTATTTTTTGAAACCTCGGTCATTGTGTTACCTTTCTTCAAAAAAGCTGTATTTATATAAATACCCTATTATTAAATAATACTATCTTTTTTTATTATTGTCTGGCATATTACTATACATTTATCCCCGGTCTGTAGTTTAAAACCGATTATTTTGTTAGTATTACCACAACCGATTGCAATTTTGATATAATAAATGATAATTAATATCAAAACCTATATGGTATGGGAGAGAGATTATTATGGCTATTTTAGTTACCGGCGGAGCCGGATACATCGGCAGCCACACTTGTGTGGAGCTTTTAAATGCCGGCTACGAAATAATTGTGGTTGATAATCTTTGTAATTCATCTGAAAAGGCTCTTGAAAGAGTCCAAGAAATAACAGGAAAAAAATTGACTTTTTATAATGTGGATTTACTTGATAAATCAGCCCTAAATAGCATTTTCGAGAATGAAAGCATAGAGTCGGTTATACATTTTGCCGGTCTCAAAGCCGTGGGCGAATCTGTCTCCATGCCCCTGGAATATTACTATAACAATATTACCGGAACCATTATATTGTGTGAAGTAATGAAAAAGCACGGTATTAAGAATATGGTCTTCAGCTCGTCGGCAACAGTGTACGGTAACCCCTCGACTGTGCCCATTAAGGAAGATTTTCCCCTGTCAGTAACCAATCCCTACGGCAGAACAAAGCTGATTATTGAAAACCTTCTGGAAGATCTTTACGTGTCCGATAACTCATGGAACATTATCATGCTGCGCTATTTTAACCCTGTCGGGGCTCATAAAAGCGGACGAATCGGAGAAAACCCCAAAGATATACCAAATAACTTAGTCCCATATATCACACAGGTCGCCGTAGGTAAACTGGATGCCTTAGGCGTATTCGGCAACGATTATGACACCCCCGACGGAACCGGGGTACGTGATTATATCCATGTGGTGGATCTTGCTAAAGGCCATATAAATGCTCTGGAAAAGCTTAGAGAAAGGCTCGGTTTATTAATATACAATTTGGGTACCGGAAAAGGCTACAGTGTTTTGGATATGGTCAAGAACTTTGAAAAAGCAAGTGACAGAGAGATCAAGTATAAGATCCTTCCTAGAAGACCGGGTGATATCGCAACCTGTTATGCAGACCCTTCAAAAGCAAAGCTGGAGCTGGGATGGGAAGCAACAAAGGATATAGAAGAAATGTGCGTGGATTCATGGAGATGGCAGAAAAACAATCCTAATGGGTATGACGATTAGACAGGGGTAAACGGACTTTTTTTCTTGTCATTTCCACAAGCCCAAGGCTGGTCATGCCCACAACCACTGTTTGTATTTTATCGGCTTTAACAGCTTCCCGCAGGTGCTTAAGCAGCTGTTCGCGATGTTCTTTTTCTTTCATATCAATAAAATCAACTATTATTATGCCGCTTAAGTTTCTTAATCGGATCTGACGCGCTATAGTTTTTGCGGCCTCGAGGTTTATGCTCAATGCCGTTTCCTCCAGATCGATCTTACCTACATATTTACCACTGTTAACATCAATAACGGTAAGGGCTTCGGTATAGTCAAAAACCAAATATGCGCCGTTCTTGAGCCATACTTTTCTGGAAAGAGCTTCCTTAAGAGCGCTTTGCACATTATAATACTCAAACATATCATATTCTTTATCATAGTATTCGAATCCCCCTTGAAATCCCGGCGATCCAACACTTAATAGAGATACCATTTCATTATAGGTCTCCTTGTGGTTTATTATGAAACGGTCACTTGAGGTAAGATGCTCTCTGATGGCGTGTTCTATGATGCCTTGATCACCGTAAAGAAGGTTTGGTGCTTTATTCTTTTTTCCCCGTTCCCGAATGCTTTCCCAAATCGACGACAGAGTATTGATTTCCTCAATCAGCAAAGCTTCATCGATACTCTCCGAGGCGGTTCTTACGATCAGCCCCGAATTATCGGGTTTGACCGATGCGACTATCTCTCTTAATCTTTGGCGTTCTTCATCAGCATCAATTCTCTTAGAAATTCCTATTGTATTGCCATGGGGTAAAAATACCGTATATCTGCCGGGAATTGATATAAGGGTAGAAACTCTGGGGCCTTTTTCACCTACGGCATCTTTGATAACCTGAACAGTTATTTCCTGGCCCTGATCCAGAAGCTCGGTAATATCCGGCAAACTTCCGGAATGAGTAAATTCATCGCCGTTTTCATAATGTTTTGCAGACAGAATATCTTTTACATATAGATATGCATTTTTTTTAAGCCCAATGTCAATAAACGCCGATTGCATTCCTGACAAAACGCGAACGACCTTGCCTTTGTAGATATTCCCCACAAGGCTTTTCTCTTCGTTCTTTTCTATCCGTATTTCGGATACCGCACCATCTTCCAAAATGGCCAGTCGAATTTCATCAGTTCCTACATCTACAAGAACATCCTTAATCATTTGCTACCTCAAAAGGGTTTTTCCATTCATTATAGGTAGATGCATAAAGAGCCTTCCGGTGTATTGAAACAGTTTCTATTTCAAGCTTAGTTTCCTGACTGAAGGCCTGCATCAAAAGGTCGGCTCTTAAATTGTTCTCTGCTCCGGCGCTTAAAAAAGCTTTCATCTTGTATTTACCCACATCTACCTTTTCGGCAGACATAGAGTAGATTAATGGCCTTATATTAACAGGTCTGAGTCCTTTTTTGCTCTTCTTCATAACAGATATTTCTTCCCCGGAAAGCAAATCATATATTATGGTATCAATTTCATAACGGCTCCGGGGCTCCTTAACTTCAAAAACGATTTCATACCTGGCAGCGGTAATTTGATTCATAATATTATCACGTGTATTCTGGGATATTGCTTCCTCAACTTTTAAACCTTCAGGTAAGCCTTTATTTAGCTGTGCAATAAACTCTTGGGGCTCCATATCCTCAGATAGCTCAATATCGGCAAACTCTGATTCGCTGGTAAGACCTATGGACAAAGGCAACCCAAAAACCAGCTTCTGCCGGGGATTGAAACCCTGTGTATAAGCCACCGGTATTTTTGCCCGTTTGATAGCACGTTCAAAAACCCTTAAAATATCCAGATGTGCAATATATTTTAATTCCTGTCCTCTGGAAAACTTAAATCTCAGTGCTTTCGCCATAAATTAAACCCCGCTTTGTTTTTGTGCAAATGCCGGTTTTGTATACCTGGGCTCCACACGTTGAACAGCCTACTGCGCAATTTCTTGTCAGATCGCCTTCGTAAGCCTTCTGATTCTCTTTTATTAAAAATTCCTTTGAAATCCCCATATCAATATGATCCCAAGGCAGAACTTCCGAATACTCCCTTTTACGGTTGGCATAAAACTTAGGATCCATATCGCATTCAGAAAAGGCTTCCATCCATTTATCAAATGAAAAGAATTCATCCCAACCGTCAAACTTACAGCCTTTTGACCATGCGGAATAAATAACCTTCCCCAGCCTTCTGTCCCCTCTGGCAAGCACGGCTTCAATCAGGCTTATCTTGGCATCATGATAATTATATTTAATATTTCTTGTACGTTTCTTAATAAGGTCCTTCAAATGGTACTGTTTCTTCATTAGGCTGTCCATTTCCTCCATGGGTTCCCACTGGAAAGGAGTGAACGGCTTCGGAATAAAGCAGGCAGTGCTCAAGGTAATATTAAGAGCTTTGCCATGTTCTTTGGAAATATCTCTGCATGCTTCAATCAGGTTTATTGAAAGATCTGAAATGCCCTCCACATCCTCTATGGTTTCTGTGGGAAGTCCCATCATAAAGTACAACTTGACTTGATTCCATCCGCCTGCTACGGCAAGCTTAACTGACGAAATAAGGTCCTCTTTCGTTATACCTTTATTTATAACATCCCTCAACCTCTGAGTGCCGGCTTCAGGCGCAAAGGTCAACCCGCTTTTACGCACCTTTGATACCTTATCCATTAATCCGAGAGAGAAATTATCAACCCTCAGAGACGGTAAAGACAAGCTTATCTTTTCCTCCTCGGTAAACTCTATAAGGTTATTACAGAGCTCGGGAAGAGCCGAATAGTCACTGGTGCTTAAGGATACCATTGATATTTCATCGTATCCTGTGTTTTGGGCCGAAGCTTTGGCAATCTCATAGAGCTTTTCGTGGCTTCTCTCCCTGACCGGACGATAAATAAACCCAGCCTGGCAAAAGCGGCAACCGCGAACACAGCCCCTGAATATCTCCAGCATAATTCTGTCATGAACGGTTCCTATATAAGGGACAATAATATCATCGGGAAAATCAACCGAATCCAAGTCTTTTATTATACGTCTTTTTATACCATCCGGGGCATCCTGTGTTTTAGGAATTACATCCATGACGGTTCCGTCGTCATAATAAAAGACATCATAAAAGGACGGAACATAAACCCCTTCTATACTTGCAACTCTCTTTAAAAATTCTGCCCGGTTTTCTCCTGCGTCCTTCCAGCTCATATATTCATCAACAATTTCGAGGATTACTTCCTCTCCTTCGCCAATGACAAAGAAGTCGATAAAATCGGCTAAAGGCTCGGGATTACAGGCACAAGGCCCTCCTGCAATTACGAAGGGCATACCTTCTGTACGGTCCTTGCACAATAACGGTATTCGGCCTAAATCCAGCATATTAAGAATATTTGTATAACTCATCTCATACTGGAGGGTAAAGCCCACCATATCAAATTCCGATAAGGGAGTATAGGTTTCAAGAGCATATAGAGGCAAATTCTTTTCCCGCATTATCTGCTCCATGTCAACCCATGGTGCAAAGGCTCTCTCACAGTATACTTCATCTCTATTATTTAATACATGATATAGAATCTTCATTCCTAAATGAGACATACCTATTTCATAATCATCCGGAAAGCAAAAGGCAAAGCGCATCCTAATATTATCAAGAGACTTTTTAACCATATTCCATTCATTGCCGGTATATTTCGCCGGTTTTTCAACCTTTAAGAGTATACTGTCGTCTATTTTTAACTGCATCATTTTTAAGGATGCAAAAATGCATCCTATCCTCCGGAATAAAATATATGTACGAAGCAATTTGTCCAATTAACCACTATACATCATATCCTATGA
>CAYWXN010000048.1:0-10306 GCA_964462075.1 uncultured Ruminiclostridium sp.
TTATCGGTCTGGTGGAAAACATGTCCTATTTTAAATGTCCTGATAACGGCAAGGACTATCAGATATTTGGCGAAAGTCATATTGAAGAAATTGCTGATAAACATAATTTAAAGGTTCTTGCTAAATTACCTATCGACCCAAAAATTTCAGCTGCCTGTGACAAAGGTATGATAGAACTTTTCGATGGCAATTGGCTTGAGCCGGTTGCAAAAATATTAGAAAAAATGGAGGAAAACTAAAATGATGAAAATTGCTGTAGCAAGCGAAAACGGAATGGTGACTGAGCACTTTGGACATTGCGAAGGGTTTATGATTTTTGACACCGAAAATAATCAAATTGTCAAAAGTGAAACCATTGCCAATCCCGGACACAGACCTGGATTCTTACCTAATTTTTTAAATGATATGGGTGTTAATGTAATTATTTCAGGTGGCATGGGCAGCGGTGCTATTGATATTTTCAATGAAAAAAATATCGAGGTTATTATTGGAGCAAGAGGTAATGCCAAAGCAGCTGTCGAAGAATATCTGCAAGGTTATTTAAAATCTACTGGTTCTGTTTGCCATGAACATCAGCATCATGATGAATGTGGCGAATAAGGTGTTTTTTTGTTGGAATATTAAATACACGCATAGCTTTTAGCATCTGAAAGTATATAGTAAAGACTGCACTAAAGGTTTTATCCTTCGGTGCAGTCTTTACTTTCGGGCCTCCGCTTGAAGAGAGCCGGTCAAAAATTTATTTGTTTTCGTAAATCCCTAAGTTAAAATCCCTTTGGATGGTGCTTTTTTATTGCAAAAGTATTTATAGTAGTTTTACGAAGTTTGATGGCTGACTCTATTTTACAGATAAAAGCATATAAAAATCACAAACGTAAATAAAATAAAAATAAACAAAAGAAAAAGAAGGATTTTTCGAAACTATATAGAATATATCTATATATAACCGGAGCTGCAGCAATGGATTATGAATTTGAAAAATAAGGAGAGAATTAGATGAATAAGCTATTAAGAACTAAAACCATTACAATTCTGTTGCTTCTTGTAATTCTAGTTTCTTTAACAGCATGTGGAACGCAACCTACAACTACTTCTAATACTCCGGCACCAAGCCAGCAAAGTGCGGTAGAAAGCGAAGCCCCAGCCCAACCCAAAGCCGTTGAGCCTGAAGCAGAAAAATCAGGCGGCGGAGAGATTGCACTTGTCCCCCCCGGTATGACAAGTCCATATTATGATGCGCTTGTGAAGGGTGCCAGACCTGTTGCTGAGGAATTAGGATACAAACTTACTGTTCTTTCGCCTGAGAAGGAAAGTGATGCGGCAGGTCAGGTTAAAATTGTCGAAGACCTGATAACAAAAAAGGTTAAAGCTATAGGGCTTTGCTCAATTAATGATGATTCAATAGTATCGGCTGTTAAGAAAGCAAATGAGGCAGGTATACCTGTTATATTCTTTAATTCTTCGTTAAAAGAGCTTTCTGCTGGTGAAATATACTGTTATATAGGTTTCGAAGAAGTTCCCGGTGCAAAGAATATGGCAGAATACGTTAGTAATGTTAAGAATGGACAAGCAAATGTCGCAATAATTGAGGGTTTACCAAGTACTTATACAACAGCAAGAAAGGGCGGATTCTCTGAAAAGGCAGCTGAATACCCGGGATTTAAAATAGTTGATTCCCAAACAGGTGAATGGGAAAGAGAAAAAGCCATGAATGTTGCCACTAATATGCTTCAGGCACACCCTGAAATTGATGTATTCTTTGCGTGCAGCGATGAGATGGGCCTAGGAGCATCCAAGGCTTGCCAAGCTGCAGGAAGATCCGACATAGTCATTGCTTCTGTAGACGGTAATCCAAATGCTTTAGAAGCAATCATGAAGGGTGAAATGACAGCAACATTGGGCGTGAATCCTAAACTCACAGGAGAAATAACAATTCAGGAAATGGATAATGCTATAAAAGGTATACCCGCAGCAAGCAAGATAATTAAAATTGACACAGTTGTAATAGATAAAAGCAATGCTGAGCAGTTTATGAACTGATTTTCATCAATACCTCTTATATTTATGCCAAAGTTTAAGTCTTTAAGCGGCTTTTATAAGCTTATTAAAGACTTAAACTTAACTAATAAAAGGTATTTCAACAAATTGAAAGGGGGAAGGTTATAATATGTCGGATTTAATCCTCCAGATGAAGTCTGTATCAAAATGTTTTCCCGGTGTTCAGGCTTTGGATGGTGCAAATCTTAATGTGAAAAAGGGTGAGGTACATTTACTTGTTGGGGAAAATGGAGCAGGAAAGTCAACGCTGGTAAAAATACTGGCAGGTGCCTGTAAAAAGGATTCGGGAGAAATCATATATGATGGACAGGTCATAGAAAACCAAAGTCCAAAACATGCAATGGATATTGGAATTAGTATAATTTATCAGGAGTTCAATCTTATTCCAAGTCTTAGTGTGGCTGAAAACATTTTTTTGGGAAGAGAGATTCTATCGGACAAAATTCCGGGCAAACTCAATTGGTCTAAACTATATAATCAAGCACAGAATATTCTGGATGATTTACATGTTGATATCAGCGCAAAAGCAATTGTTAAAGATTTAGGCATTGCTCAGCAGCAGATGGTAGAGGTTGCAAAGGCACTATCTTGTAACTCTGCCGTAATAATTATGGATGAACCCACTGCTGCATTAACCAGTACAGAGATTGAGAATCTTTTTGAAATTATAAGAAAGGTCAAGCAAAAAGGCGTGTCAATAATATATATAAGTCACAAATTAGAAGAGTTTGCACAAATAGGTGACAGGGTTACTGTAATGCGGGATGGAAAGACCATAAAGACTCTAAATATAGATGAAGCAAATACTAATGAGTTAATAAAGCTTATGGTTGGCCGCGAATTAAATGAAAAATTCCCAAAAATAAAAGTTGATAAAGGAGAAGAAATCCTTAGGATATCTGGTTTTACAACTAAAACAATAAAAAATATCGACTTAAATCTTCATGAAGGTGAAATCCTGGGTGTAGCAGGTCTTATGGGAGCCGGCAGAACTGAATTGGCAAGAGCAATTTTCGGATTGGATCATCTTTTCAGGGGAGAAATGTTTTTAAAAGGCTCTAAAATAAGAATTAAAAGTCCTCGAGAGGCAATAAAAGCAGGTATTGGCTTTATTACCGAGGATCGAAAGACACAAGGTCTTGTATTAACTTTAGATGTAGGCAGCAATATCACTCTTGCTGCAATAGACCGGTTTACAAAGGGGATAAATATCAACCTAAAAAAGGAAGAAACAGTTGTAAACGAATATATCTCAAAGCTTAGAATAAAAACTTTTGGAAGTTCGCAGAAAACGTTGAATCTTAGCGGCGGAAATCAGCAAAAGGTGGTAATTGCAAAATGGCTGCTATCACAATCAAAGGTGTTTATATTTGATGAACCAACAAGGGGAATAGATATAGGTGCTAAAATTGAGGTCTATAATTTAATGAATGAGCTGGTCAAAAATGGTGCAGCAATTTTGTTGATATCGTCCGAATTACCGGAAATACTCGGAATGAGCGATAGGGTGGCAGTCATGTGTAGAGGAGAGATAACATCGGTTCTATTGGTTGAAGAGGCAACACAGGAAAAGATTTTGTACTTTGCCACAGGAGGAGGGAAATATATTGCTTAATAAAAAAGAAAAAATGGAGCTTAATACCGAGAGGTTTTACAAAAAAAAGAGAAGTAACCAAAATGTATTTGGAGTACTATTAGCCTTTATACTGCTATGCATAGTTATGAGTATTCTATCACCGATTTTCCTGACCCCAGCAAATATTATTAATGTATTGCAGCAAATATCTATCAATTCAATAATAGCAGTGGGCATGACTTTTGTAATTTTACTCGCGGGAATCGATTTGTCAGTAGGTGCTATTGTTGCTTTTACGGGTCTGATTATGGCCATTCTAATGAAAAGTTTCAGTGTCAGTGTGTGGCTTGCATTAATTGCAGGGCTTGTAAGTGCCAGTATACTTGGTCTAGTAAATGGTATTTTAGTGACAAAGTTAAGACTTCCGCCATTCATTGCAACCCTTGGTATGCTGTCTGTTGCCAGAGGAGCTGCTTTTACAGTATCAAACGGACAGCCCATTTATTCTTTTCCTGAAAGCTTTTTAGAGATTTCCGGCAGGATAGGAATAATACCTATTCCGGCAATAATTATGATAGTGGTATTTATTTTGGCATGGTATGTACTGAAATATACAAAACTTGGGCGATATACATATGCAATAGGCGGTAATGAGACTGCAAGTATTCTTTCGGGAATAAATGTTGATTTGTACAAGATTATTGTATATACATTATCAGGATTTTTTTGCGGGGTTTCTGCTATTCTTCTGACATCAAAGCTTGATGCCGCCGTACCGGTAGCTGCTGATGGATACGAATTAGATGCCATTGCCGCAGTTGTTATTGGTGGTACCAGCATGATGGGTGGAGAGGGAAATTTAATTGGAACTTTTCTGGGAGCTTTGATTATAGGTGTAGTAAGTAACGGGTTAAATCTTTTATCCATTCCTCAGGGACCTCAAAGAATGGTTAAGGGAGCAATCATAGTAATAGCAGTTACAATAGATATGATCAGAAAAAGAAGACTTCAATCAAAATAATAATGCAAAATTCGATTTATTTAATCATAAAACTATAATATAATATGATATGATAGAATAATTAAAATGTATTACAAAAGGTGAATTGAATGTTTGCTGTGGAGCGTATAAAAAAGATTAAGGAAATACTATATGAAAGAAAAAAAGTTGATGTTATAACATTAAGTAATGAGCTCTCAGTCTCTGATGTCACTATACGACGTGATTTAGAGAAATTGGAAAGTGAAAATTTCCTTACTCGTTCCCACGGTGGCGCAGTGCTTAATGAGCATCTTGAAAGCATAGACAATGGTATAACACTACCGCTTGATACGACTAATGCTAATGAAAAAAATATAATTGGAAAGATTTGCTCATATATGGTCAATGATAATGACACAATAGTCCTGGGACCAGGAAATACCTGCAGGTTTATTGCAAAGCACTTGCAAGATAAACGAAACATTAAGGTTGTAACATCTGATATACTAGTAGCTGCAGAACTTGCGCAAAGTTCGAATACTGACATTAGGATTGTTTTGGTTGGTGGAGAGCTTCAGCTTCCAAATTACCAGCTTGTGGGTAAAATTACTGAAAACAACCTTAAAAACTTTTATGTTAATGTTGCATTTATAGAAGTAGATGGTATAAAGATAGACAGAGGTTATTCGGTAGAGAGTATGGAAAAGGAGTCAATAATCAAGGAAATTGCTTCAATATCCAAAGAGGTAATAGCTGTTTGTGATTATACAAAATTTGATAACATTTCATTTACTCCTCTCGGGCCAATTACAATGTTTAAAAAATTGGTCTCAAACGAGCAAACACCTGATATATTTAAAAAGTTTTATTTTGATAATAATATCCAGCTAATCACAACATTTGATATTTACCAGGACCAGTAATTAAACATAAAAAACAAGCGCGCATCGCATATTCATATGCGTATGCGCATTTTTTCAATTCGTAAACACAGTAATTAAACAGTACATAAAATATAATTGACATATGTTATAAACTATTATAAAATATTCTATGACGGATGTTATAAAATATGTCAATGTGAATATGTAATTATAGATGCCATTCAATGTTATAGCACAAAACCTTTGTCACTGGTTGGGAGTGATTAAATGACTGATGTTATTTTGAAGATGAAGGGTATTACAAAAGCCTTCAATAACAACATAGTTTTGGATGACATAGATTTTGAGCTTAAAAAAGCCGAAATACATGCTATAATCGGTGAAAACGGCTCTGGCAAATCAACCCTTGTAAAGCTCATTTCCGGGCTACACCAATATGATAGAGGAAGCATATATTTTGAGGATAAACCCGTATATATAAAAAATCCTGCTGACGCTATTAATCTCGGAATATCGGTAGTTCAACAGGAACCGTTTCTTTTCGATCATTTCACAGTTGCTGAGAATATATTTTCAGAGAATTATCCCATAAAGAACCGTTTTCTAATGACTATCGACAAAGCTTTAATGCATGCCAAAGCGCAGGAAATACTTGATTCTATGGAATTTCCGGTTGCAAGTGATACAATTGTCGGAAGACTTAATCTCGGTCAGAAAAGAATGGTTGAAATAGCAAAGGCCTTCTGCCAAAACTCAAAAGTTATTATTTTAGATGAACCCACAGCATCCCTTTCCGCAATAGAAACCAAGGCTCTTTATACAGTCATGAAGAACCTGAAATCAAATGGAGTATCGATTATTTATATTTCTCAAAGGTTTGAAGAAATTGTGGGACTGGTTGACCGTATAACCATTCTTCGTGATGGCAGGGTGATAGGTTGCACTGAGGCAAACTCCGCCGACTTCCAGCAGCTTGTAAAAATGATGTCGGGAGACTGTTTATGCGATCGCTATCCAAAGCTGAGGGTTAAGCAAGGATATGAACTTTTTTCAGTGGAGGGCCTTAATTCTGGAGGATATCTGAATGATGTCAGTTTTTCTCTTGCTAAAGGTGAAATTGTTGGGATAACAGGGCTAATAGGCTCAGGAAAAACAAAACTTGCTCGGGTTATCTTTGGTTTGGAGCAAAAAAGTAGCGGAGAAATATTTGTCGATAGGTTGAAAGCGTCAATAATGTCTCCGAAGGACGCCATAGCACTGGGAATCGCATATGTTACCGAAGATAGGTTTTCCGAAGGTATGTTTGGCAATCTCAGCGTACTGGATAATGTTTTTTCTATAGAGAATGCTGAAGATAGCAGGCTATTATTGAATAACCGAATGGAAGACAAGCTTTTTAAAAGATATGTCAAAAAGGCGAAAATTGATGTTAAATCACCGGAAAACAAAATATTTGAATTAAGCGGGGGAAATCAGCAAAAGGCAATTTTAGTAAGATGGTTCCTGACAAATGCCCGAATAATTATATTTGATGAACCCACCCGTGGTGTTGATATAACATCGAAGGTAGATATTTATAACCTGATGAATGATCTTGTAAGAAAGGGCGCAGGTATTATAATGATCAGCTCGGATATTGAAGAGCTAATAGGTATGTGTGATAGGTTGTTGATAATGCATAATGGTTGTATAGTGGCAGACTTATATAAAAATGAGCTTAGCTATGAAAAAATATATCAGTTCGCTACAGGCAACTAATATATCTAATTTATTAATTTAAAATCAGACATCACTTCATTTATAGTATAAGCCAGACTATAATTCTAATTAAAAACCTTCCTAGAAAGCATTAGTAATCACAAACGGAACAAATATCGAAAATAAATAAAAAAAATATATTCAAAAAAGAAGGAGTTTTAACTTCGATGTAGAATATATTTATTAAAGGTATTTAATACTCTATATCAGTCTCTTTAATAAGAGGGGGTTAGATTACATGAATGGAGAATACATTCTAAAAGCTGAAGGCATTTCAAAAAGCTTTCCCGGTACCAAAGCCTTATCGGGGGTACACATAGAAGTTAAGGCTGGTGAGGTTCATGCACTTGTAGGAGAGAATGGGGCAGGGAAATCCACGCTGATGAATATAATTTCCGGTGTGTTTCCGCCTGATGAAGGTAATATATGTTTTATGGGAAGGGATGTGCTCTTTGGCAGCCCCAGAGAAGCACAAAATGCAGGAATTGGATTTGTTCATCAAGAACTTGCTCTCTGTCAGCATATTTCAGTAGCGGAAAACTTATATATGGATAACCTACCTGTGAATTTTATGGGTATTGTAGATTGGAAAAAATTACATGATGATACTGAAACAAATCTGAAACCTTTTAAATGTGATATTAATCCCGAAGATCTGATAAAAAATCTTAATGTTGGGGAACAGCAGATAGTTGAAATAGCAAAATCTCTTTCTCTTGATTGTAAGCTTCTTATTCTTGATGAGCCGACATCATCCTTAAGTGAGGCTGAAACCGAAAATCTCTTTAGAATAATAAGACAGCTAAAGGAGGAGGGTCTTGGAATTCTGTACATTAGTCACAGAATGGCAGAGATTTTTGAAGTATGTGACAAGGTTACCGTATTTAGGGATGGAGTATATATCAATACATTTAACATATCAGAAACCAATCCTCGTCAGATAGTATCGTGTATGGTAGGTAGAAGTCTTGATAACCTATATCCCGACAAAAGTAAAAAAATTGGATCGGTTATGCTTGAAGTCAAAGGCTTAACAAAAAAGGGTGCTTTTAATGATATAAATTTTTCATTAAGACAAGGTGAGATTCTTGGCATTACAGGTCTGATTGGAGCAGGGAGGACAGAAGTAGCCAGAGCGATTTGCGGCATAGATTCAATAGATAAAGGTGAGATATATTTAGAGGGCAAGAAGGTAGTATTTAAGGACTATGGTAATGCAATAAAACAGGGTGTTTGCTATTTAACAGAGGACAGAAAACACCAGGGGATTTTTTATAATATGAATATAAAAGACAATATAAATGCAGCAAATGTTGATGGCATATCAAACAACTTTATTGTTACACAAAACATAGAAAATGAGTTGGCATCGGATTATGTTAAGAAGCTGAATATTAAAATTGTAGATTTAAAGCAAAAAATCAGTAGCCTCAGTGGAGGAAACCAACAAAAGGCAATGTTAGCTCGATGGCTTTCAGTTAATCCCAGATTAATTTTTATGGATGAACCGACACGAGGAATAGATGTCGGAGCAAAGGCTGAAATTCATAATATGCTTAGAGAGCTTGCAAATGAAGGCATTGGTATTGTATTGATTTCGTCCGAGCTTCCTGAAATTATCGGTATGTGTGACAGAGTTATCGTCATGCATGAAGGACAAGTTTCGGGTCAGCTCGAGAGCGGAGAACTAAGTGAAAGAAAGCTAATACTACTTGCATCAGGACAATAATTTTAAATAAAAATAATCAATTTTAATTGGAGGGATTTTAATGAGTGAGGCAACAAACTTTAAGGCAAACAGTATTAGGGGAACACTATTTTTTAAAAAAATTATAAATGTTATGAAGAGTTTTAGAGAAGCTACTGTACTTACTATTATAATAACATTTTCATTTTTGTTATCATTTTTTGCACCTAATTTTTTTACATTTAATAATTTAAGGACAACAGCTATAGGGATGTCTGCAGACGGAATAATTGCAATAGGAATGACTATTGCTCTTGTTTCAGGAGGATTTGACCTTTCAGTTGGTTCTGTACTTGGATTTAGCAGCGTTATTGCAGGAGCTCTTTATCTGGCAGGAGTCAATATCTGGCTAGGTTGCCTTATTGCAATAATTGTTTCAACCTTATGCGGTTTCGTTAGTGGCATGTTCATTGGTAAGGTGGGAATAAATCCTTTTATTATGACACTTGGTATGATGGGTATCGCCAGAGGTGCAGCATATGTTGCCACTCAGGGCTCCCCTCAATCTCTGTCTTCGGTACCAGATGCGTTCAAATTTCTTGGCAGAGGTAATGTTGTAGGAATACCGATTATTGTATTGGTCTTTACAATTCTTGCAATAGTCGGTGATTATCTAATGAGGAATTCCTCACCATTGAGAAAGGTTTTCTTCACAGGAAGTAACGAAAAAGCTGCTAGTTTGTCCGGCATAAACGTAAGCAAAATTAAGATTGGTGTCTATACAATAACGGCATTATTATCAAGCGTGGCAGGACTTTTGACTTTGTCAAGGTTTGGGGTTGCAACACCAACGGCAGGTGCCGGAACAGAAATGAGAGTAATATCTGCGGCCGTCATAGGCGGATCAAGTTTAAATGGCGGAGAAGGTACAATTTTTGGAACTGTTTTGGGCGTAATACTTTTAAACCTTATAAATAATGCGCTTGTTCTATTAAAGGTTAGTGTATACTGGCAGGATTTAATTAGCGGTGTGATTTTAATCGCAGCTGTTACCATAGATCACATTAGTCACAATAGAAGTAAGGTAAAGTTAATAGCTAAATAGATTCATTATTTCAAAATGTATCAAAGTATATTTTACTTTGAAATATGTTATTAGTTGTTTAGGAGGATGAATGTATGAAAAGAGTGTTGTTCAAAAGTATCGTACTTGTTGTTGTTGCTTGCATGTTGTTTTCAGCATTACTAACCGGCTGTGGAACATCTAAAACTGCTGAAGCACCACAAGCAGCGGGTGGGAAAACACTGCTTTCGGGGGATCCCGGAGAAGAGTACTACATGGTCACATTTTTATCAGGTAT
>CAYWXN010000049.1:0-10207 GCA_964462075.1 uncultured Ruminiclostridium sp.
ATGAGCTGTAACCCTGTGCTGCTCTTGTTGTAATAACTCTTTGAGAAAGCTTTCCGGGCAAGGTTTTATCGATAGGAGTTCTGGGGTCTGCCGAACCTGTCACACGCATAGCCTGATATACATAGGAGCGACCGGATAAAGGATCTCTAATAGCTCCGCCTAAGCATGTAGCGGCTCCGCCAAAGGGCTCTATTTCGGTGGGATGGTTATGAGTCTCGTTTTTAAACATAACAAGCCATTCTTCAGGTTTGTCATCAACAATAGCTCGTACAACAATGCTGCACGCATTGATCTCTTCCGATTCATCTAGGTTATCAAGGTCACCGGTCTTTTTAAGATATTTCATCGCAAGAGTGGCAATATCCATTAAAGTTATATCCTTATCCCTCTTGCCATATACCTGTTTTCTTATTTCAATATAATTCTCATAAACCTCTTTAGTTTTCTGTGCAATCTGATTTGATTCAAATTCGACATCCTCTATCTGGGTTAAAAAGGTTGTATGCCTGCAATGATCCGACCAATATGTGTCAATCATGCGGAGCTCAGTGATAGTAGGATTTCGTTCTTCCATATCCCTGAAGTATTCCTGGCAAAAGCCTAAATCATCAAAGGACATGGCAAAGCCCATTTCATCCATTAATACCTTCAATTCTTCGACAGGCATTTCTATAAAGCCTTCAACTGTCTTAATGTCCTCCGGAACGGGATAATCGTCTTTTAGGGTCTCCGGCTTTTCCAGTGCAGCCTGACGCGTTTCAACAGGATTAATTACAAGGTCAATTATTTTTTTATAATCCGAATCCGATATCTCGCCCGATAGGACTATAAGCTTAGCAACTTTTACATCAGGCCTTTCTCCATGTGTTATGAACTGAATACATTGAGCTGCCGAATCGGCTCTTTGATCATATTGGCCGGGTAGGTATTCAATAGCAATAACCCGGTCTGTTTTTGGGATATCGAGGTTTTCTTCATAAATATCATCTACCGGCGGTTCAGAGAATACAGTTATTTTGGCCTCTTCATAATCTCTGTCGGTTATTCCCTCTATGTCATAACGCTGATAAATTCTAACCTTCGTCAGCCCTCTGACAAGCAAATTATCTGTAATATCAGAATATAGTTTTGAAGCCTCTACGTCAAAACCGTGCTTCTTTTCAACATAAATCCTTCTTACCGCCATCTTATTGTCCATCCCTCTCATATTTAAAACTCTACTTCACAATAATTATAATGCATTATTACTTTTAAAAAAAGCTTTTTAACAAACAAGAGATTAGCTTATACTGTCAAATTGGTTGTAACATTTTACTTACACATAATAAAAAATGTGTAATAGGATAATAAAATCATGAATAAACTATATGATGTGAGTCTGCGTTAGAGGTTGAGCTGATGGTAGAAGGAAAAATCAGACACATGTTCCCGGGCGGAAATACACCCCTCGGCTTTTATAGCTATTACAACTATATAATAAATATTGAGGAAGCAAACCGTATTTTTATTTTAAAAGGTGGTCCCGGTACAGGTAAAAGTACCATAATGAAGAAAATAGGGCTCGACCTTGCTAAGCAAGGATACGATATTGAATTCATGCATTGTTCCAGCGATAATAACAGCCTTGACGGAATAGTCGTACCCAGGCTTTCGATCGCAATTATTGACGGTACTGCGCCCCATGTGGTAGATCCCGTATGTCCCGGAGCTGTAGACGAAATTATCAATTTGGGAGAATTTTGGAACGAAGACGGGATAATTGAGTCAAAAGAAGAAATCTTAAAAACCGGTGCAAAAATCAAGGACTTCTTTGAAAGAGCTTATTGCTACTTAAGGACAGCTGCCCAGCTAAAGGCAGATACTGAAAAAATTTTTGAATATGCCTTGGATATAGGAAAGGAATCAATTTTTATTCACGACCTTAAAGCAAAGATTTTCGGATCCGGTATTCCCGCAAAGACACCCGGGAAGCAACGTCTTCTTTTTGCAAGCGCAATTACTCCGAAGGGGCATTCGGAATTTTTGGACAGTCTTTGCATAGACCATAAAGTAATACGATTATGTGCGCCTTCCGGGATCAACACCGGGAAGGTGCTTGAGTGTTTAAGGGATGAAGCGGTGAAAAAAGGCTTTTTTACCGAAACATATTTTTGCTCCATGGCCCCAAAGAGAATTGAGCATATTATATTACCCGAGCTTAAGATATCGATAATAACAGCCAATGAATATCATGATATTAGTGATATAAACAGTGAAAGTAATACGACATACTTTATGAATGATTTTTTAAATAGTGATATTATCTCCGATTTTAAACGTCAACTTGACTTTAACAGACTCTATACTGATACTATTATTCAAAAGGCCGTAGAATCTATAGCTATGGCAAAGTCCTTTCATGATGAGTTGGAAAAGTATTATATTACAAATATAGATTTTGATAGACTGACTCTTTTGCGGGAAAACATGATGAATAAGATATTGTCCTATGCTTAAGCGGTAGACATTACGATTTCAAGTTCAAATATATTATTATCAAATTTTACTACCATATTACCATTGTACTTTTTTACTGTTCGCTCTATACTTTGTAACCCAAGGCCATGAAGCTCGGGCGATGGTTTTGAGGATTTGTAAAACCTTCCCCACCTTACGGGAGGGTGTTCGCATGTATTGGTGACTACTATTATCATATATGAATCACGATAATTCATGGAGAGCTTAATTTCCTTTGTTATAGCTTTGTCAGTTATGCGTTTGCAGGCCTCAATGGCGTTGTCTAATGAATTTCCGAGAACGATGCATAGGTCTGTATGCTTTATTTCTATATTTGAAGGCAAATAAAGCTCCTGTATGAACTTAATTCCCATATTACTTGCCATATCGACTTTCTCACTCAATACGGCATCGATAACAGGATTTCCGGTATCGATGATTTTTTCGGTATCTGTTAGAGTAATAAGGTTGTCAATATAATTGCCTAGTTCATTTTTTTTATCGTATTTGTAAAGATTATAAATACAATTCAGGTGGTTTTTAAAATCATGAATTACCTCAGAAAGCACTTCTCGGTTCTCTGCAAGCTTGTTGTAATGATTAAGCTGGAACTCCAATTGCTTTTCGATTAATTTGTATTTATAGCCCTTTTCAAGTTGCCGCATAGTCATTTCATAAATGCTAAATACTATGGCATTAACGTACATCAATCCTATATACGCAATAAAAATATAAAATGTGTCGGTGATGGTATATTTTAGTACAAGATCAAGTATTATCAAAGCAACAGCTATGCATGTTATAGGAATCACTAAGAGAAAAGCAAAATATATTTTGTTGGTTTCAGTTACATAGGATTTTTTATAAATACATATTATTTTAACTGCCACAAAGGACAAAATGTTTTTAATAGTAACACCTATGAGCTTGAATACAGGAGTATTCTGTAATATCTCTGCTTCTAGATTCAAGCTTAAAACCAATATACTTAAAGAAGCAAGCTCGGTCACAACAAGAATTGCTAAAAGCAGAACGCATGTGAATATGTGAGTACTCAGCTTTCCTTTGAAAAGCATAAACGAAATAAACAATGAAACTGCTAAAAAATTGACTATCAAAGCATTTGGAATATTGTATAAAAACGAGCTGACAATAAATAATTGTATGAATGCAATAATGAACACAACTACCTTTGTGATACGGGTAGTATCCTTTTTTTCAAGAAATCCATATAAATAAGTCAATATGATTATAATTTCAAATAATGATGTAAACGCTTCAATAACCTGCCATGCTACACTATGTATCATAATTAATACCTCACCAGAAAACTTGTAAAGCTGTCAAACACTGCTTTTAGCCGGTGTTCGCTAAGGGGCAGAATCATGCTGTTTTTAAGCACAATATTCGACTTGTTTATTCTTTGTATATATTCCATATTTACCAGATATCCCTTGTGGATTCTGATAAAATTAAAATCCGTTAATTTATCCTCCTCCTCCTTGAGGTTTGCATAATATGTATACTGTTGGTTACTTGTATACAGGGTAATTTTTCGAAGGATACTCTCCAAATAAATTATCTTGTTTATTTCAAGACTTATTAGTCCACGATCTCTGGTATAAAAAGAGTACCTCCTGTTTTTTTTATCATTTATTTGCGCTATCGCTTGTTTAAAAACATGATTGAATTTTTCTTCATAGACAGGCTTAATCAAAAACCAAAAAGGCTGATACTCAAAGCTATTAAATATATAGTCTTTAAGAGAAGTAATAAAGATAATTAATGCCTTGGTATCATAATCCCTTATGATCTTTGCCGCATCAAATCCGCTTACTTTTTTCATTTTTATGTCCAAATAAACTAAATCATATAGTTTTCCGGTTTCATACGCCTCTATTAACTGCTCTCCACAGGAATAACAATCAATAACCACATTCTCACAATTGTTTTCATGCAAGGCTAAATAGTTTTTTACATAACCGAGGAAAATTTTATGGTAGCTTTTTTCATCATCACATATGGCTATATGCATTGCATTCACCGTATTCAAATTGTTATTATCTGAACTACAGATTGTATCATCAAAGATAAATTTCTGGTTTTCAGCAATATTATCATACCAAAAATTGTTACAATTTTTCAATTGTTTTACCAGCTTTCTATATATTTGTTAAGAAACTTGTCATAAATACAAATATCGCCGCTCTTAACAAAAACAGTAGTTTTACATGTTAGCCAAAAACTTCGACATTACATATGACAAGCTGTTCGCTGATGAAATTAAAGTTTAATGGCCAGCATTGAACCTTGTGACTCCATTTCAAAAAGTACCCCAGCCTAATCCCCACAAGATTAAGCTGGAGAACTTTTTAATAAATCTTATTAATCGTGCCATTAATCATATTGTGTATTAACCGCCTTGTGCATGAGGCGACCGCCTTATTTCAGACGAAACGCATCCAAGATGGCAATAATTGCACTTAGTTCTTCATCATTCTTACCTTTTCAGGAACTTTTGGTTGATTAAAAAATACTACGCAGCAAGTAAAATTACTCAGAAATGCCGTGGAAAATGCCAAAGCTGCAACAGCTTTCCCTAATAGCGTACAGATTATTCCGATCATTTGTTTCACCTCCTTATTTCCGTTGCTTTAGCTAAAATAAGAATAAAAGTTACGGTAAGCATGGCAAGCGAGATTAAAACTGCTGCTTTTAAAGCATGAGAGAAAAATATAGTAATTAAAGAAATTGCTATTAGCTGCATACCTGCAATTACTCTGGACATCAAACAATATTTACTGTACTCATCTCCTATTAAAGGCTTGTTTTCATGTTCAATCGGAGCAAGAAAAAATATGATTACAAAACAGATTATCCCTGTCAATATGGAAAAAGCTCCTCGAAAATTTTCGGGTAAAAATTCTGCCACAGCCATAGAGAATCCATAAATTGCGATAAAAATGAATATACAGGAAACATGTGTTTTTGCATGGTATCCGCCGCAATAAACTCTTAGAATACCGAACATAAGCATAAAAAGTACGGTTTCAAAAAATATACCTACAGCTATGCCGATTGTAAGCATAATAATAATATTTATGAGAGTGGAAAATAAAGCCACGAATCCATAAGAATAGATTTCATGGTATTCATCTTGTATTATTCCCTTCGTTAAAAGGAAAGCTGTGAATTGCTCAGAAAATCTTTGAAGCATATTTCACCTCTTGTTCAAGGATTTTAATTAACGACGCAGATGTAAAAAGATGCTATAGACTTGCTGTTAGTATCGTATACTAAGAAAAAACATATTTAGAATTAACATTGTATTTAACACAATGTTAATTCTAAATAATGCAGAAAAGAATTTTTGAATATCAGGAAAACGATTATTATATAATTATCGTACAATCTGCGGGGGGTGCAGAGCCTTGCACAAATTATATATGTTCCTAATTTTCAAAACTACCCGGCTCATAAGGATGGATGAATATGAGCTGAGTATTAATTAATTGGTTCAATTCCTACAAGTGAATATACTACAATTTTTAATTATTATGTCGCGAAATGTAATAACTGCGGCTTGAAATGTAATAACTGCGTTTTAATTTACTAATTCTGGATTAAACGTCAAAAACCGGCTGTTAAATTTTGTATTTTCAGCCGGTTTTTATATATAATTGCGCGACGGCCACCGATGGCCTAGGTGTTACCCTTTATCTTCACCCAGAGTTATCTCCAGTTTAAGATATTCGCCTTCGCTTGCAGCCCCTTCCTTTGGCATTCTGTAGATAGTGACCTCTACCTTTTCTCCTGCTTTAAATTTATTTTTTTCTGCTTCAAGCTCATCAAAGCTCTTTATTTTAACACCATTAAACTCGGTTAAAATATCTCCTGTTTTTACACCTGCCTTAAAAGCAGCGCTCAGGGGTTCTACCTCATAAACCAGTATTCCTTCCGGTACACCGTTCTTTTGAGCTATTTCTGAATTAAACCTTGTATCAACAACAATTCCAAGTTGTGGTCTGCCTGTGACATATCCGCTTTGAATGAGGCTCTCTGCAATTTCCACAGCATTATTTGCAGGAATGGCGAAACCTAAGCCCTCATATCCGGCACCGCCTATTTTAGAAGTATTAATACCTATTACTTTGCCTTCCGAGTTTAAGAGTG
Organism: uncultured Ruminiclostridium sp.; assembly: GCA_964462075.1. Classification (GTDB taxonomy): domain Bacteria; phylum Bacillota; class Clostridia; order DSM-8532; family DSM-8532; genus DTU059. The sequence goes on from CAYWXN010000049.1 coordinate 6,670, forward strand.
CTCCGCCGCTGTTACCGGGATTTATAGCTGCATCAGTCTGAATCAGCCTAAGGACTGTACCATCGTCAAATTCTATTTTACGGTTCAGACCGCTAATTATTCCTGATGTAACCGAACCCATAAACTCCATCCCTGCGGGATTACCTATAGCAATGGCTTTCTGCCCTACCTTAATGTCATCCGAATTTGCAAATTCAGCCGCAGGTAATCCTGATACGTTTATTTTTAAAATAGCTATATCAGTTTCAGCATCTCTGCCGATAACAGACGCTTCATAGGGATCATCAACCTGATTTGGGAGAATAACCTCAATCTTCGCATTCTGTGCAAGTTTGCTACCACCTGTACCGGACATGGCGCTTTCTATGACATGGTTGTTTGTTATAATATAACCATCGCTGCTGTATATAATTCCGGAGCCCTGACCTTGATTCTGGGTCGAGCCAAAGAACATATCACTGTATTCATAGGTAACATTTATGCCTACAATGGAGGGACTCACCTTTTCAGCTACTGCAGTCTCTGCCGATGCAGTGGTCTCATCGATAATTTCAATTTGCTTTATGCTTCCGTTTTCGTTGACATAGGTATTCCCGGGAGGATTCGCTCCGTTGTATTTTTGTGGCAACCCATAAGTAAAATAAGCACCCACAATACCGCCTGTTAAAAGTGAGCTAATAAGGGCTACAATAAGCATTGGTGCAATCAAACCTTTTAATCTTCCCTTTGCTGGTTTTTTATAGCTTTCATTATAAAATGCTGATGTTTTTAAATCGTCATATCTATCCTGGTATCTGTTTTGCTCATATGAATTTTGATAGGTATAGTTATTTTGACTGGGGTAATAACTATTTGTATATCCCCATCTGTTGTCTTCGCTCTTCTTATTTATATCATTATTATCATTATAATTATCCATGTTACCTTCTCCTTTCTTAATTCTTGTAATATCATTGTAACCCTCAAATTTGACATAGATATGAATAAAATGTTAACTTTAGTATTGCTCAGATATTGAAACACTACGCAGGCTAAAAGTGAATACTGAACCATGTCCTTCTTCACTTTCTACTTTTATGGTTTCATTATGTGCGACTATTATATTTCTTACGATGGCAAGACCCAATCCTAAACCTGAGCGATCAGCGCTTCTCGATTTATCGGTCTTATAAAACCTTTCAAAAATATTGGGTAAATCTGCTTTCGCTATGCCCTTTCCATTATCTTCAACAGCAATAAAAACCTTATCTCTGTCTGTATATGTTCTCACCGTTATTTCACCGTTCTGCGGCGTAAATTTGATTGCATTATGCAGCAAATTTATTATAACTCTCTGAATTGAGTCTAAATCAGCATTTACAAATGTTCTCTCGGTCTCAAAATCAGCCTTGAATTCGAGATTCTTCTCAATAAACATTTGTTGAAGGCTTATAACACATCGTCTTATTAATTCATTTACATCAAAATCTGTCATATTAAGAGTAACATCTCCGGCTTGCATTTTAGCAAGCCCCAATAAATCATTAACTAAATTCTGCATCCTCCTGGTTTCATCCAGTACTATATTAAGATAGGTTTCATGCTTCTCAGCCGGTATAACACCGTCCAATATCCCCTGAATGAAGCCTTTTATAGTGGTTATAGGAGTCCTCAGCTCATGACTCACATTCCCGATAAAATCCCGTCGCATCCCTTCTAAATTCTCCAATGCAACTATCATATTGTTGAAGCCTTCGGAAAGTTCTGCTATTTCGTCCTGTCCTTTGACATTGACTCTCTCGGTAAACTCTCCTGAGGCGACCCTTCTGGCAACAATTTTCATCTGGTTTAAGGGTTTAGTTATGCGCTTTGTTAATAGTGCCACAAATACTAGTGCAATTATACATCCTACTATCCCCGAAATAATAAAAATCAATATTACTGATGTTTTTAACTGGTATATATCAGGGACCTTTGAATGGATAAGCACCACTCCTCCCGCTTCCATATTGTACGGAGGGATATTCTTTATGTTAAAGGGCTGGTTTATTGTGACCCAATCTATCCCTGTATCCTCAAAAAGTCCGAAATAATTGCCAACCTCGTATTCCGAAGGTTGCTTTTCGTATTGGCGTGAGTCGGGCAGTTTAGGCCAACCTTCCACGGAAGTTTCTAATTTGTCCTCAAGGTAGCCGGGAATTTCTGAATAGAAAATAAGGGTCCCGTCATTTCCGGCAACCCAGATAAGTGAGTCGTCATTTTTTGCAAGAGTCTGTAAAAAGCTTACAAATAGATAGGGATCGCGGTTAATCTGATTCTTGAGCAGAGTTTCCAAGGCGCTTATTACTTTTTCAGAAACGACTTGAAGTTTTTGAACCTTTTCTTCTGTAACCATCCTTTTAAGACCGGCATTCATAATAATGCCGGTCAGAGTAAAGCTGATAATAAGAACAGCTATAACTAAAGCGAGTATCTTTCCGAACATTGTTCTTATCATCATTTCACCTCAAACTTATAACCGACTCCCCACACAGTTTTTATCTGCCATTTGTATTCACCTGGCTCAAATTTCTCTCTTAGCCTTTTTATATGGACATCCACGGTTCTGGTGTCTCCAAAGAAATCAAAGCCCCAGACATTTTCCAGGAGTTGCTCTCTTGTGAATACTTTATTAGGGTTATGAGCGAGGAAATACAATAATTCCAGCTCTTTTGGGGGCATGTCTAGATCATTGCCATTCAATTTCACGGTATAGTTGGATTTATTGATTACAAGTCCTGGAAATATAACTTGTTCCGAAACTTCTTCCTTCCTTCCAAAGCGTCTTAAAACTGCTCTGATGCGTGCTATTAACTCTTTCGGCTCAAAGGGCTTTACCATATAGTCATCGGCGCCCAGTTCTAGACCAAGAACCTTATTGAAAGTTTCATCCTTGGCCGACAGCATAATTATCGGTATAGAACTGAATTTTCTGATTTCACGGCATACTTCCCAGCCGTCCATACCCGGAAGCATTATATCAAGTATGACAATATCAGGAGCCCTTTCCTTGAATAATTCAACCGCCCTTTTGCCATCATAGCAAACTGTTACCTGGAAGTTTTCTTTTTCAAGATATATCCTCTGAAGCTCACAAATATTTACATCATCATCTACTATCAGAACATGGGCCTTTGTGTTCATTGCTGTACCCCATCTTTCTTGCTAAAAAATAATTTCAACTTGTTCACTTCTATTTTACCTCAATTTGTAAAGGTCAATCTATATTTGACATCATTATTGCTTAAGTTGATGGTAAATTCAAGCTGATATAATGAATGGAACGTAAATTTTCTGTGAACTTTTGCAGTAGCATGCTGCCAATCAGTTTTCGCTACCGCTTGTCTTCTTGGGCAAGCCTTGCATAGCACGTACAGCTACTTCTTCGGTCGTTTCACTCCCTCACAAGCAGTGTTACGGCCGCAAAAAGGCTGCCCCGTTTACTTTGGGACAGCCTTTTAATAGGGTTCTATAATAAATGTTGGGGTGCTGAAAGATTAAGAAACAATCAGTGCTCCAA
>CAYWXN010000050.1:0-10166 GCA_964462075.1 uncultured Ruminiclostridium sp.
CTCATAACCCGAAGGTCGTGTGGTTCAAATCCCGCCTCCGCAACCAATGAAAACCGCTTGTTCAGCAGAACAGGCGGTTTTGCTTTGTCTGGATATTTCTCTGAAACCTAAAAATTGTTGTTTATTTGCTGTTTATTTGGACAAGAGGTTACCGAATAAAGCCTTAGATTACGCCAGTTTACGAAAATTTCATTGATGTTTGTTTGATGTTTATGGGATGTTTTTAGGATGACATTCTGTTTGAAATCTATAGTTTTTTAAGAAGTTTATTGGATTTATTGATGCGTTAAAAAACCTTAAAAAGGACAGGCAACAAAATTCCAATGCTGCAAAGCGGAGCACTTATTACGATATATTATTCCAACTTGAGAAAAGTTTGCATTCATTAAATTGCCACTCTATTCTTCACTGCGTATTTCTGAGATTTTAACGTCAATATAATCAATTTTCATTCCAAATAATGTATCAATAAATGTTATTCTATAATATACCGCTTTTTGTTCACCCTTTTCAACAAATGAAATTATATATTTAAAGCTATATCTATTAATAGAGTTTATACTTGTATTGCTTTTTTGTATCCCATCAAATTTATTGTATACGTCATACCATGTATACAGACCATAGAAATCATCTTCTGAAATATATTTTTTTAATCTATTTGACAGATAATTATACTTAATTTTTAAACCCCTATTAAAATATACCGAAGGTTCTCGCAAGGTGGTTTCTGTTATTTCATATATATTATTGCAACTCACGGTATAAATGATGAATCTGGAGATCGGTAACATAACTAATACCATTATCAACATAATTATTATTCTTTTTCCCATTCTATGGTCTCCTTAAAGCTTTTCCATTCATCTCAATGCTATTATAGCATCTGTTCTACTGTGTAATAAAAAGTATAATGGGACTTTAACCCATTATACTTTTTATATATATACTATCATTGATGAATAACTTCATTATTAACTGCATCAATCATTGATAGATCTCTACTTTTACCTAGAGAAAAAGACCAAACAGGAACAACTGAGTTTTTATCATAATAATACATCAATGAAACATCTTCAATTTCTACTTTTTTATCTTTTGATTTATACAGTTTATCGAAATTTTCAATATACTTATCTATTGCTACGGTTTGTTCAATAATTTTTATATCCTCTTTCTTGCGAGTATCAATTTGAATTTCACGCCAAGAATAATCTAAGCTTTTAACTCCTTTATTATTAATTATAACTGAAATACCCTCATCATCAGAAGCCAATATTGGAATCCCGTTATAGGTATGTATAAATATTACATTATATTCGGTAATATCAGGTTGTTCTTCACTCAAAGCATTGTCTGCAAAACTCATTGTTGATGTTTCAATAGTTGAAATATAGACTTGATAATTATCCGATGGTAATAAGTCTAATCTTTGTAAATATTTTTTTGCTATATCTACAGCTTCATTAGTATCAATACTAACTTTTTTATCCTCTTCAATAGAAACATCTCTAAACTCTATCTTTCCATTTTTTAGTATATTAAGCCTTTTTTCATTATTTGAATAATAAGATTCGCCATTTTTTTCTAAAACTTTTTCATAGCTACCGCCCAACAATTCACTTTTTAGTTTATTATAGTTGATGATTTTATGTTGTAGATCCTTTAATTGTATGTTTTCCACATCATTCTTAACCGTATTCTTTTTAATAATATATTCTCTATCATTTTTTTCTATTTTATCTACTTGATAATTATCAATCATAGCGTTAGAAAATAATGAATTATTAGTGGCAGATAATGACACATTATTATTCATAGCAAGTGGCATAGTTTGTGTAGTACTTCCTCTTGCTTTTCTTTTTATTGTGTACGCAGAACCGTTTGGTGTATCAGATGTCATATTAAGCATATAATCATCATAGTTTGCGTTATGATATACCACCGCCCAATTTGAACCCGAAAATCCAAGATTCCATTCGTTTGCTAACCTCCACGCATCAGGTATTTTATATATGGGATTTGGATAAAAAGTACCAAATGAATAAAGAATAAAATTTTGTACAACAGTAACATCTCTATCACCAGGTGCACTTCCGTAATACCCCAATATACCATGTGCCCTATTTCCATCACCAAGAAGTGTTCTCGCCCATATTTGTGCATTATTTAATCCATTCCACCAGTTACCATCACCTTGAGAGCCATAATCTAATTGGCTACATGCAGCAAAGATAGCCCACTCCAAATCATCTTTCCATATTGATTCAGTTTTAGTTGTTGACCCACTCTTAAATGCAGTTCCTATCTCATATTTAGGTATTGGAGGGTTATTGGGAGGATAATCACTGAAATCTACTGCAGTAGATTCAGCACAAAAAGCTTGATAATAATTACTAAATCCATCTTGATAATTTCTATATATCGGCATATACGCTTGATGAAATCCATGACCAGTGAAATATGCAATGTCAGCATATTTCGAATTTTGAAGTGACAAACCTGTTGGTATTAAACTTGGACTTGTAGAGTTATTTGTTTTTTTAATGTATTCAGTAAATCCACGAATATTCATTAATGAAACGAACTCATCATAATCAGCATCATCACCTTCTCCAATACTATATGCACAATAATCCTTAGATGTGTCTTCAGCAAAAACTGAGAAACTTTGTTGGCTAACAATCAAAAAAACCAGCATTAACAAAATAGATTTCTTCATACAAATTCTCCTAACTAAAAAATATTGTTAATCAGATCTGATTAGGCAAATAATACCATAAAGAATTAAAAAAAGTTGTCAAATGTAATGAATGCAGCCGGAAATGTAATAACTGCGGAAGCCAAAATAATAATTAATATATTTTATAACATAATTGGTTTGTCTTTGGATAAATTAAAATAGAAATAAACAAAAGCATTATAACAATTTTTATCTATAAGTTGAGACCTATCATATGTTTAAAGTTGATGTTACTTTCTTCGGTTTCAAAATATCATCCAGCACATAAGCGGCTATTTCATCCGCTGTCCTTATCGCATGTGAGTAAATATTTGCGGTGGTAGGGGTCTGTGCATGACCTGCCCTGTAAGAAACGGTTCTTCATGGAACTCCTGCCGCAATCAAAAGTGTAATGTTTGTGTGCCGGAGAGAATGGATTGAAATCTGCGGTAGATCAGTTTTCTGAAAAAAGTCTTTAAACCAGCCGGTGATGCTGTCCGGATGGATAGGTTCTCCGTTCCATTGAGTAAAGATTCTATCAGATTTGACCCATCGATCCCCGGCTCTTAGCTGATCCTCTTTTTGTACCTTTGCATATTCCTTCAGCATCTCAAAGGCTTGAAGCGGCAATTTTATAGTCCTGTCAGAGTTTTCTGTTATTGTTTCCTTTGTGAATATCCCCTTGCCCGGAAGGTACTGAGATGTTCGTCTAACTGTTATTAAGTTATTTGCAAAGTCAATATCCTTCCACTCAAGAGCACAAAGTTCACCTCGTCTAAACCCACTGTAAATAAATAACTTTATCATGGTTTTATGCAGTGGGGTCTCATCCTCAAGCAGCTCCAACAGTTTAATAGTCTGCTTCTCATCAAGGTACTTAGCTTCTTTTCTCTCGACCCTTGGAGGCCTAACTCTGGATGCCGGATTTGATACTATTACCTGCCAGTAAACAGCCTGATTCAAAATTGAAGATATAAGTCCATGATGGTGCTTAATGGTTTTATTGCTTAGCCCTGTTAATGGTCTTGATGGTTCAAACTCCACTTCAAAATCAAAACCGAGCGCCTTGCAGACTTTCTCTGCAGTTTGCCCGGCTACCGGTATTCCCCTGAAGATATTATAGACTGTATTTATATGAACCCCGCTTATGCTTGCTATATACTCTTTCGATAATCCCTCATATTTTAGCGCTTCTTTAAACTCTTCTGTTGCTAAAAATGATATGCCTCGTCTGTTTACATCGTTGCCAAGCTCCTTGTATAATTCCACAAGATGATTTGGTTGAAGCTTTCCAAGCTTGATATGTCCGATTTCCAACAGCACCCTGTCCAGCATTGCTTTGTACCTTGATATGGTCTATTTAGCTTTATCCAACTCCGGTTTGGACATTCCGCACACTTTATTTTACGGCTATCTCTTTTTGGACATACCCCTTGTTTCCAAAAATTATTACATCCCGGTGAATATCCGACATTACCAGCCTTATTTATAAACCGCTTTGCATAAACATCTGTTCTTCCATGAAAAAGCGTAATAAATAAATCAATTTGCGCTATGGTTATGTTTTCGTTGACTATACATTCTGTAATTGAAACTTCTTCTGTTATCTCATGAACAGAATTCTTGACAGAGTAGTCAAAACCAGCATCTTCTAATAGGTTTTTAAGACGCTGAATCTCAGATTTAAGAATTAAGTTTTCTAATTCAAGTTCCTTAATCCGGTTGAAATTAGTCTCCACTCAAATCTCCCGATATATAATATAAATAGCAAATATCAGTCTATTTTATTTTATAAATAACATTGTTCGTACTTCCTTCAATTTTTACTATATCTGCTTCAACTAAAATATTAAGATATCTTCTTATCGTAGCAGTTGATTTCCCAATAATTTTTTTTGCTTGCTTAGGAGTTATTGAATCACTCTTCTCAAAATATTCAATCAAAGGTAGCACCTTATCATAATCCTTTTTGGTAAGTACTTGGCCCAAAACTTCACTCAAACTTAGCTCATTTTCTTGAGCGAAGTTAACATTTTTACTTTCGCTCTTATAATTTAAGTTTTTCAAAATTAATAAAAATGAATCATTGTCTGAAAAAAACTGAGGGATCTGATGTTCTGTATAGTTTAATTGAAATTTATAATCCCCCAAAATCTTCTTAAAACCACTTCCTCTACGATCCATATATTTTAGACGATTAAATATGTCTGCAATAATTGGATTTCTGCGTCTTGAGGGAATATTCATTAGATCTCTATCTTGAACTCTACTTCCATCAATCATTCCGCCTGGGGAATAAATCTCTAATCTATCATCGAACATGTCAATATGAACTTCACTGCCAACTTCGAGATAATTACGGTGAATCAATGCATTTACAATACCTTCTAGAACTGCTCTTTCCGGGTAATCAGGCATCTCAATCCTACCATCTTTTACTTTCGCCCATGCTTTTTTAGAATTATTTGTTACAAACTCCGTGCCATTCTGCAATAGATTAATCAACCCCCCAGAAAACTCCTTATCGTCAATGGCATCAATTACTCCTGGAGCCTTGTCTAATCCATTCCATCTAGTACAAAATAATCTAGAATGTCTAATTGGAGAATCGTCTGCAAGCAATGCCCCTGCGTTAGTTAGATTTCCAGAATCATCAATAATACCAAACGATTCATAATCGGAATCTTCAAAGATACTCCCCGTTCTTGCCTTATATGTGGATTTTAACTTTGTAAAAGCCATATCCAGTATCGTCCTTAGCAATGCCAAAAATCAATGTTCCGCCAATTCCATTAGCAAAGGCACTAACACTTTTACACCAGCTTTTAGGTTTCTTTTCTTCGAGCATCTCCTTTTTATCATATTCAGTTGTTTCACCAATTAAATCATAAATATGCATTCGATGCCTCCATCAATTATTAAACCCTTAATTCTAATGTTATAAGCAAGCCTATTCGCTTATAATTTCCAATAGGCTGTTTAGTTTGTGCCTAACCCTAAAAATTTAAAGCAGTTTTATTGCTTGTCTTTATATGTATTAATTCTAGCAAATATTCTTGAGAGTATAAATGGGTTGATACAAATATTTACAAACATGACTTTTGCAGTACAGTTTTTACACAATCGAATTGCATGCCTGAGATTCAAATTTGTTATCAATAACCCTGCTTAATAATAAAATTATTAATTTTTGGCTGTGTTCTCGTACCGCCAAACCGTACCGCTTTACTAGATAGAAAATTTACAATTAGATAGACAAAATGGAAAAATTTAGGTGCTAAATCACTCAAAATAGGCGTAATTTAATGCTTTTTCACTAGATAGAATAACTGCCTAATCCTCATAACCCGAAGGTCGTGTGGTTCAAATCCCGCCTCCGCAACCAATCGAGTAGTCAGTTAGCCAGCGCTTGGTAAAATCAGCAAAGGTCACATTATCATCCAGTACCTGCCCTGACAAAACCTTTTTCTCGAACAAGACTGCCTGCTCATTTACAGCTTTCTCAATCTGCTTTTCGGTCATGCCTTCTTCCGGACGCCAGTTCATGGTTTTGCGGATCTGTTTTCCATCCGAGTCGTAGCCTGTACTTACCATGATAAAATATGAGTCTTTTCTTTTTAATATAGATGCCATGAAATCCGCTCCTTTAGCTTGTTTTGGTACTGTGATGTAGCTGAGCAGGAGTTAGCAAAACAAAAGGCTGACCCGCGGAGTAAGGAGCACAGGGAAACAAACAAAAGGCTCTCTCAGATTAATGAGGAGAGAGTTTTTTCTGTGGAAATACGCCCATAGCATTGATGCATATTTAAGAAAACCCTTGGATGTGAAATGAGTGACTTTTATGAATGTTTGTATTACACATGGAGTTTTTTAATAGTTTTTCAATTCTCAATTCATGGTATAATAAATTAAGAGATACTTTTACGCGGGAGGTGTAATAAATGCCTGTAACAGTAGTTAAAGCAGAGCAATTGAATCTTCCTGAGCAATTTGCTAAGAAACTTAAAGGGTATAACATTGAATTTGTTGAAACAAGCGAAGGACTATTGCTTAAGCCAGTTATGGACCCAATTAAAGAGCTTCGTGGATATATGGAAGGAAGCAAATTTACAACAGAGGAATTTCAGAAACAAAAGCAACTAGAAAAGGAGCTTGAGCAATGAAAGATTCCTATGTCCTTGATGCGTGTGCATTACTAGCTATGATTAATAATGAACCGGGAGCTGATAGGGTCGAAGCAATTTTGAGAGAAGCTTTTCTTGGAAATATTGAAGTATACATGAACAAGATCAATGTTTATGAAATTTATTACGGAATATACCGTGCTAATGGTCGGGAAATGGCTGAAGAAGTATATATCTTGATTAAGAAACAACCAATCAATATTATTGATTCATTTAGTGATGAGGTCTTTGTGGAGGCTGCCCGATTAAAATCAAAATATAAAATGTCGCTTGCTGACTCTATTGCACTTGGTGAAGCTATTGTTAGAAAAGCCGAATTGTTATCCTCCGATCATCATGAATTTGATGCTATAGAAAAAGAAGAAGGCATAAAGTTCTATTGGATTAGGTAAGCCATGGCAACTTGTTTTACTTTGCTGTTAATAAGCTTACAACCTGATGTTTATTTGATGTTTATTGCCACGAGAAACCGCAATAAATCGCTATAGATTACATAAAGCAATGGCACCAATAACTAAAAGATATTGTCGATTACATTAAATAGCAACAGGCTACTAAAAAGTAAAATTATACCTCATAACCCGAAGGTCGTGTGGTTCAAATCCCGCCTCCGCAACCAATGAAGACCGCTTGTTCAGCAGAACAGGCGGTTTTGTTATAGTGAAACAACAAGGTTCCCGGGACCCATCAGCAATCTTCGATTACGTTGATGGATGGGGTTCTTATATCTTTAGATTTCTTAAATTCCTGTAACAGGGTAGAATTCCTGTATTCGGAATGGAGTTCTAACAGCAAAAATAGAGAAGGATTTTGTAAGACAAAAAAGCACCTACCGATAGATAGATGCTTTATAACTCATTAATGCTTATTCCTCTTCTGATGCTGCCCATTGATCCAACTTTTCCATTGTGCGCTCAAGCGTCTTTTTACTGATATCAGGTAATGCTCCGCCAAATGCTCTTTCTGCTGCCTTATAGCCTTTCTCAATAGCTGATTTTAACTCACCGATCTTTGTTTTATCGTTACCTGATACAGCTTTGGCAAATTCAAAAAGTCTATTGGCAGTATTTTCAATGCCGTATTCTCCGTCTTCAGAAACAAGTCTTTGAGCCTCTGCCATCGTCTCGCCGTCAATTTCAACTATTTGGCCTTCATTGGCCTTAAGATTTGAATTCTTGAAATATAGTCCTTGCCTCTTTAATAGTTCTTCAACCATTTGTCTCAATGGTCTTAATGCTTCATCTGCTTGCTTTTTCAACTGCTCTATTTTCTTGATATCAGGCTTCACAACACCCGGGTTGTCATAGGTTGCTTTCTTTTCTGGTGTGCCCCTTATATCAACGATATAAGCTTCTTGTTCAGCATTTGTATCTATCTTAGTATTCTGTTTCGAATCTTTTTTTTCATTTGTATTGATTGGCTGCTTTTCCATCCCTGAAAAATTAACTGGATTTATCATGTTCTCTGACCTCCTTGTCAAAATAGTCTTTATATTAATATCGGCAAATTATGGATATTACAATAGTGATTCAACTATGTCCTACAAGGTCCACTAGAAGTCAAAAGGTGTATAATACTATAAACCCCAACGGTCGTATTTCTCAAATCCCGTCTCAGCAAACGCAAGGAAAGGCTTTCAGCAATTTAACTGAAAGCCTTTCTCCATAAATAACTGTATGATTTTAGAAACTACGCATTTTTTGGCTTTTTTATAAATGAAATCAACACTATGCCGACAACGGCTGCAATCGATGCAATGAGAAAAGCCGGAAACATAAGATTAATATCATTTGCCGCAATATTCTTAAAATACCCTGCAATATATGAGGACAATACTGCACCTATTCCGAAACCTATCAGAACCATGCCGTAATTGGTGGCCATGTTCTTGCTTCCGAATAAATCGGCTGTAAAAGCAGGAAACGTGCTTAAGAATCCACCATATAAAAATCCGATAAACCCTATCAAAACATATATCAAGTATCCGGTTGCAAGGTTTACAAGAAGCGAAAATACTGCTGATCCGCCTAATAAAATCAAGATCGTTTTTTTTCTGCCTAATTTGTCAGAAGCCCAACCCCAAAATAATCTGCCCGCAGAATTAAAAATTGAAATTGTCAGCACGCCAATTGTAGCGGTTGAAGCCATCCCTTTAGCGATTGCAATAGGCTTGGCAAATCCTATCATCATAAGGCCACCCATACATGCAAGCATGAGAGTTACAGCCAGTATGTAAAATTGCGGCATTTTCAGAACCTGTCCGGGAGCGTAATCAACATTTGCATTACTTGAGCCTGCTGACGGAGGTGTATATCCTGTTGGTATAAAACCCTTTGGAGGATTTTTTACAAAAAGTCCTCCAATTGTGCAAACTACAATAAATATCAAGCTTAATACCCTAAAGGTTTTAAACTCTCCTACCCCTACTCCTCCGAATCGATTCATCAGCATTTCTATGACCGGTGTAAATACAACACCGCCAAAGCCAAGTGCGGCAACGATTATGCCTGTAATAAAACCTCTTTTATCCGGGAACCACTTCTGAGCGCAGGCAATAGTTGTTGAATAGGTAAAGCCCATACCGACTCCGCCCATCACACCGTATGTGACCCATAACATCCATGCTGAAGAAGGTTTTACAAACGATGCACATAAAAAGCCCAGAGCCAGGATCAATCCACCAATAATTACAATATTTCTTGGCCCATATTTGTCTTGAAGTTTTCCTCCGATGGTACTACCAATTGTGAGGGTCGCAAGAAGCAGTGAAAAAGTTAAGCCGGCGGCGGCATTATCTCCCCCAAATACGCTTGCTGCTATTCCATTTTGGAATATACTCCACAGATATGCTATGCCCAAACAAAGCTGTATCGCAATAGCTGCGATTACTGGAATTACGCGGTTATTCTTTTGATTCATTTTTTCCTCCTACCGTTTTACCGTTTTTCATTTTGATTTGATTTGGGATATGTTTCATAGAAAAGAATATATAGTACAAAATAATAGCATAAGAAATGCCTACGTACAAGACCTTAATTAATTATTTGACATAAATGTGTTTATAAGATATAAAAAAGCATCCTTAAATGGACTATGTTCTTTTTTTTGTACAAAATTTCATCCGTTTTCTGGCAACTAATTGTTAAATTTTTATCTAACTATGCGTTATAAAATATGATAACCTAATAACGTTAATTATTTAACGATTCAGTCAGGAGGAAGATTCTATGCCAGAAACCAGTAAGACTAAAGTTGCCATC
>CAYWXN010000051.1:0-10043 GCA_964462075.1 uncultured Ruminiclostridium sp.
GACTAAAGGTTCCATAGTGTGCATTTATAGCCAAGACAATGTCGCATTATTCTTATCATATGGCGTACAAGGGAAAATTTGTCCGGATATTTCCTGATTGACTCAATAAATATCACTTTTGTGATATAGTTTCCTTATACAAATGATAAGTGGTTTTTAACCATAATAAAAAGGTTGTGGCCTTATGATTCCTCAATATTATGAATTCTTGAACAGGACAAAAATATTGTCCGGTTATCAGGCTTTAGAGAGAATTCCGGTTGAGCTTAATGAAAGGGGTAAAACCCGTCCCTTAATCATTTGCCAAAGAGAGTATATAGACAAGGGTACACAGAAAATGCTGATGAAAACAATGGAAGGCTCAGCGTTGGTTCAGGGAGAAATTTTTCTGTACTGTAGGCCTATTGATGAAGAGTGTTTACTGCAAGGAGTAGCTGAATATAAGAGTCAGGGGTGCGACTCATTAGTTACTCTGGGAGACGCTTCTGCTTTTGAATTGGGCAATAATATACGAATTAAGCTGGAGCAGGAACCGGGTGAGAATAACGGAATTACATTTATCGCTGTGCCTACGGCCAGTTCCGGAACAGAAATTACCGGGGAGGCAGATTTGGTGGTTTTAGATCCAAAGCTTGCTATAAATTTATCGGTAAGAGATACTGTTCTGTCAGCTCTCGACATACTATGCCATAGTATCGAAGCCTACACCTCGTTAAAGAAAAACCCTGTAAGCGATGCATACGCTTTTTCGGCTATTAAGCTTGCTGCCGAAAGTCTGCCTGCAATTATAAAAAAATGCAGGGATAAAAAAGCCAGAAACGGCCTGTCAAACGGAGCTATATTATCCGGAATGGGATTTTTAAATTCCAAGGGAGGAATTTCACACGCCATTGCAAAGGGCCTTACCGAATGCTGTAAGGTTTCACACACAGAGGCAGTTTCGGTGATACTGCCGCATTGTTTGGAGCATAATATGATAAAAAATGATGGGTATTACGGTGAGCTGTTGCTTCCCCTAAAAGGTCCTGATATTTATTCGGAAACCCCGCTTTACGAAAGAGGTAGAAAATTTCAAAAAGCTATCCGAAATATGATTCTTGAGTTTCATATTAAATTGGATATACCCGTTTGCCTTTCCGAAATCGGAGTTAAGAGATCCGATTTTGATACAATATCTGAACTGTGTCTGAAGGATGAACACCTCGTCAATTGTTCGGAAGAGGTGCATAAGGAGGACATAATAAACATTTTAAATTTGGCTTATTAATAATAAAAAGTCATATATTTTAGCAGGAAAAATAACTTTATAAAGACAAGCAGGAAAAATCAATATATAATAAAGACAGTCAAGTATCCAATCAGTTAAGATGAACGAAAAAATGGAAGGTTAGAATGGATATCAATGGTAGTACAGAGGGCTTAAAAAATAGTGTTATTGAAGCCCTTGAAAGTATTTACAATCTGGAAATCCCTCAGGAAAAGCTCTGGACAGAAGAATTAATAAATACAATTTCAAGCATATCGGGAGCGATAAACAGAGAAATAGCCGTCTATATTGATAGAAAAGGGCGCATTACAAATGTCAGCGTCGGCGATTTTAGGACGGTTGATCTAACTGAAGTCGAGGGCCGAAGAAGTAAAACCCGCCTGTCCGGGATAAGGTGTATTCATACGCATCCTAGCGCCAGCGGAATGCTTTCGGCAGTAGATATCAGCTCTTTAAAGCTTTTAAGGCTGGACATGATTGCTGCGGTCGGTATAAATGAACAAATGGCTGACCAAATTTATGTAGCTGTCCCGTCTCAGGTAGACGTGGGAGATGTTGAGCTTTTTGGCCCTTACACAGCCGATAAGCAAGATTTTGAAGCCCTTATAGAATATATAGGAGAGGCTGATGAATTTTTAAAAGAGCATACTGAGAACCTGCAAAATGTGGACGAACGAGCCATACTGGTGGGCATAAAAACTCAGGAAACGAGAAATATTCAAGGGGTCAGCGAAGCAGATATTTCCATGATTGAGCTCAAGGAGCTTGCACAGGCGGCAGGAGCCCTTGTTGTGTCAAAAATTATCCAAAATCGAGAGGGACGGGACTCAGCCTTTTTTATTGGTAAAGGTAAGGTCGAAGAGCTTAAGCTATTAGCTCAGACAACCGAAGCTGATATGATAATATTTGATGAAGAAATTTCTCCTTCACAGCAAAGGAATCTTGAAGAAGCATTAGGTGTAAAGGTTCTTGACAGAACAGGTTTGATTCTCGATATATTTGCCCAACGAGCCAGAAGCAGAGAGGGCAAGATTCAGGTTGAACTTGCTCAATTAGAATATAACCTGCCGAGGCTTCAAGGCTTAGGTCTGGTGCTATCCCGTCTGGGCGGTGGCATCGGTACCCGAGGTCCCGGTGAGACTAAGCTGGAAACAGATAAAAGACACATTCGCAGAAAAATATCGTTCTTAAAGGCACAGCTAAAAGAGATAAAGAAGCAAAGAGGAATTTTAAGGGTTGAGAGAAAGAGAAATCGTGTACCCATTGTTTCTTTGGTGGGATATACCAACTCGGGAAAATCTACTTTGTTAAACACTTTGTGCGGCTCGGATGTTTACGCCGAGAACCAGCTTTTTGCGACCTTGGATACAACAACGCGTCAGCTTATACTTGATGATAATAATACTATTCTGGTAACCGACACTGTAGGCTTTATCAGAAAACTGCCCCACCACCTTTTAGACGCATTCAAATCTACCTTGGAAGAGGTATTATATGCAGATGCTCTTGTAATTGTTGCCGATTCATCAGACCCTTATTTTGAAGACCATATTCGTATTGTTGATAATATATTAGATGAGCTTGGAGCGGGGCAGAAGCCTTCCATTATCGCGTTAAACAAAATTGATAAGCATGCTGATACCGAGTCAGTGAGAATCGCCTCGGATCGACCCGTCATTGAAATATCCGCAAAAACAGGGTTAGGACTTGATAATCTTAAAAAATACCTTAATGAACAGCTTTGCGATGTACGGACCAAGTATAAATTATCAATACCATTTTCTGAAGGCTGGGTTTTGCCGTGGCTTTATGAAAACGGTAAGGTTATTTCGGTAGAATATGATGAAAATGCTTCGGTAGTTGAGGCCGAATTGACTAAGGAAGCTGTTTTACGTGTTGAAAAGTTTATTATCAAGTAAGGTTGACTATTATAAACATTGTAAAATTTTGATGCCTGATTACTAAGAAAAGCTGTCTTGACACCCTTTGTGTCCTGTTGTAGAATAATAATGCTGCAATTTTTGCTCGAGTGGTGGAATAGGCAGACACAACGGACTTAAAATCCGTCGGACTAAACATCCGTACCGGTTCGACTCCGGTCTCGAGCACCAGCTAAAACCCCCGAAAGTATGACTTTCGGGGTTTTGCTATTTGAGGAATCTTTTTATTAACCGATAAGATCCTTCACTTCGTAAATGATGACAAAGGGTTATAAATAAAGGATTCTAAATATTAGAATCGTTTGTTTAAACTTTTTATAAGTATGGTATTGAAATGAAGCAATAAGCTCGATATAATTAATACACAATATATAGTTGCCTAATTGCTTAACACATACAATATATATTGTTTTTATTGATACATTATGGATAAAATTCAAAAAATAAACGGAGGAGAAAAATATGCAGTTAACCGAAAATGCCGTGAAAGTTCTGGAAAAACGCTACCTGATAAAGGATAAGGACGGAAAAGCCATTGAAACTCCCGAAGAAATGTTTAGAAGAGTAGCAAAGCATGTAGCCGCTGCAGATAAAGGCTATATGACCGAGGAGCAGCTTGGCAAAACAGAACAAGAATTTTTTGACATGATGGCTAATTTGGAATTCTTGCCTAACTCCCCGACACTTATGAATGCCGGAAGACCTTTAGGTCAGCTGTCGGCTTGTTTTGTACTTCCCATTGAGGATAGCATGGAGGGTATCTTTGACAGCGTTAAAAATGCGGCACTGATTCATAAAAGCGGCGGAGGAACCGGATTCTCATTTAACAGACTTCGCCCGAAAGGCTCAAGCGTCAATTCTACCGGCGGAGTTGCAAGCGGACCTGTCAGCTTTATGAAAGTCTTTAATGCGGCTACAGAGGCTGTTAAACAAGGTGGGACCCGCAGGGGCGCCAATATGGGTATATTGAGGGTCGACCATCCCGATATTATGGAATTTATAACCTGTAAGCAGGATAATGCGGATATTACAAATTTTAATATTAGCGTTGCTTTGACCGAATCCTTTATGGAAGCAGTTGAGAAATGTGAAGATTATGATTTGATCGATCCGAAAACCAATGAGGTTAAGGGGCGATTAAATGCGTGCGAGGTATTCGACAAGATGGTCAGAATGGCCTGGAGCAACGGAGAACCGGGAATAGTATTTATTGACCGCATAAACCGAGAAAACGTAACACCAAAGCTCGGTGAAATAGAAAGTACTAATCCATGCGGAGAGCAGCCACTGCTTCCTTACGAGGCCTGCAATCTAGGCTCAATAAATTTAAGTCTCATGATTAAAGAAGGCGAGACAGGTCTTGAGGTCGATTATGACAAGCTTGGTGATACTGTTCATAAGGCCGTTCATTTTCTTGATAATGTTATTGATGTTAACAACTATCCCTTGCCCGAGATTGATAAGATGACCAGAGGAACACGTAAAATAGGTCTTGGTGTAATGGGATGGGCCGACCTTCTTCTAATTCTCGGTATCCCATATAATTCGGGAACGGCAGAAAAACTGGCCGAAGAAGTTATGGACTTTATTGATTTTGAATCAAAGCAGGAAAGTGAGCGCTTAGCTTCTGTTAAAGGCGTTTTCCCTTATTATGAAAAGAGCATATATAAAGATACAGGAAGAAAAATCAGAAACGCCACTACAACAACAATAGCCCCGACCGGCACTTTGAGCATAATTGCAGGTGTAAGCAGCGGTATAGAGCCCCTTTTCGCCATTTCCTTTATTAAGAACGTAATGGACGGAACAGAGCTGGTAGAAGTAAATCCTCATTTTAAAAAAGCCGCAGAGGATGGTGGGTTTTACTCAGAGGAGCTTATGAAAACCATAGCAAAGGAAGGTTCCCTTCACGCCATCGAAGAGGTTCCAGAGGAGATAAAGGATATCTTTGTAACATCCCATGATATCATTCCCGAGTGGCATGTCAAAATGCAGGCGGCCTTCCAGAACCACACCGACAATGCTGTATCAAAAACCGTAAACCTCAGGAATGAAGCAACAATAGACGATGTCGCAGAGGTATTCCAACTGGCTTACCGTACCGGCTGTAAGGGTGTAACTATTTACAGGGACGGCAGCCGTGATATGCAGGTATTAAATATAGGCAGTGTTAATGGCAAGGAGAAAGAGGCGAAAAAGGAAGAGTCCCCGTGCTGCAACTCGGCTCGCGAAGATTGCAACGAGCCCTGCGAGGTTATGTATAAAAACATTAAGCCAAGACCAAGGCCCGAAGTAACCACCGGGTTTACTGAGAAATTCAGGATTGGCTGTGGGAATCTTTACGTTACGGTTAATTATGATGAAAACGGCGTTTGCGAAGTGTTTACAAACACCGGCCGCGCAGGGGGGTGCCCATCTCAGTCCGAAGCCACCAGCCGCTTGGTTTCAATAGCTCTGAGAGCAGGGGTTGATGAATCGGCAATAGTAGAGCAACTTAAAGGAATTCGCTGTCCTTCGACCATCCGTCAAAAAGGTCTTAAAGTATTGTCCTGTCCGGACGCAATTGGGCGTTTGATCCAAAAGGTTATGAATCACAGAAACGGACACAGTGATAAAAATGCGGCCATAACAGTAGATCCTGCCAGTTCAAATACACCAAAGCCAACTGCGAAAACCTTTGAGCAAGGCATCAGCATAAAAACATGCCCTGACTGCGGCAGCGATGTAGAACATGAGGGTGGCTGTGTAGTCTGCAGAAATTGCGGATATTCAAAGTGCGGGTAATCTAAATGAGGTCGGACTTTCGTAGCGGAGCCCGGCCTTTTCAGTATTTAAGAAAGTGGTTTCAAAAAGCAAAATGTTTATAAGGTATTAACCTCGCTAAAATGTGCAGAATAGAAAGGATTCGGTACATCTAGCGAGGTAATTTTATATGAAGAGTTCATTGTACTTACTGAGTATTTGCCGTATAATAGTGTAAAACTAATAATTATTTTCAGGAGTGATTTTAATGAAGCGCCTATCAAGGCTGGAACTAAGATACGGTCGCTATGCCATAAGTAATCTAACCTTATATATTGCCGCTATAAATCTGGCCGTTTTTCTACTTAGTATGTTTTCAGGAATTGGTATAGTCGGGCTATTGACTCTTAACCCAAAACTTGTAATTGAGAATCTTCAAATATGGAGATTGGTTTCTTTTGTCTTTATACCCGAAACCTTCAGCTTGATATGGATTCTTTTTTCTGTGTATTTGATTTATATGCTGGGGGCTTCACTTGAACACTATTGGGGTACTTTTAAGCTGAATGTTTACTATTTCGTCGGGATGCTTGGATCAATAATTGCGGCTTTTATAACTTATCTCTTTGCAGGGGCCGGCAGTATGACGGGATATTACCTGAACATGTCATTGTTTTTAGCCTATGCAACACTTTTCCCGAATCAGGAATTTATGATTTTTTTCATACTTCCGGTAAAGGTTAAATATTTAGGTATGCTTGATGCGGCCTTTTTGTTATACTCAATATATATGTCAATAAGAATGGGTGCTTGGTATCAAGCGGTAGCTATTTTAGTCGCTATCATAAACTATCTGCTATTTTTCGGAAAGGACTTTATCAACTGGATCAAGTTAAAGCGTCAGGTAGCAAAGAATCGAAAAAGGTTTTTTGATCAGGTTCGCCCGTACCAGGACAGAAGATATTGATTTTTTCAGTGGGGAGTAGGAAATGAATTATATAGAAGAGATTCTTCGACTGAAAGAAGAACGAAATGCTATTATAGTAGCTCATTTATATCAGGACGGCGATATTCAGGATATTGCCGATATGGTCGGCGATTCCTTTGAATTGAGCCGTTATTGCGCGACGACAGATAAGGATGTTATTGTTTTTTGTGGGGTCCACTTTATGGCCGAGAGCGCTAAAATTCTTTCGCCGGAAAAAACCGTTCTTCTTCCTGCGATTGATGCGGGATGCCCCATGGCTGATATGGCCAATGTAGAGGATCTGAAAAAGCTAAAAGCAAGATATCCGGAAGCTGCGGTAGTATGCTATGTAAACACAACGGCCGCAATAAAGGCAGAGTGTGATATTTGCTGCACCTCGTCAATCGCAGAAAAGGTTGTGCGCTCGGTTCCAAACAAACAGATTATTTTCCTGCCTGACAGAAACTTAGGACAATATGTTGCAAAGCAGGTTCCCGAAAAAGAATTTATCTTCTGGGCGGGTTTTTGTCCGACCCATAATGCACTTTCAATCATGCATGTTAAAGAGGCCCGCGAGGCATACCCTGATGCCGTTTTGGCAATACATCCCGAAGCTCCTCCCGAGGTAGTTGATTTGGCCGATTTTGTAGGCAGTACCAAGCAAATTATAGATTTTTGCACTCAATCCGATAAACGGAAGTTTATAATAGGGACAGAAGAGGGTATTTTACATCAGCTGAAAAAGAAAAATCCCGATAAGGAATTTTATATGCTGAAGTATAGATTTATTTGCCCCAATATGAAAAAGACTACTTTGGATACTCTCTATGAGTCACTAAGGGATATGAAGCATGAAATCACTCTTGACGATGAAACCATAAAGAAAGCGTCCTTAAGCCTTGAAAGAATGCTTAAGGTAAAATGACATAATGAATATTGAAGGTGAACATTAATGCTGAAGCTGAATCAAGAAGAAAATGTAAAGCATGACCGGTACCTAGTAAATTTCGATACAAATGATATGCCATGCGAATTTTATGATGTGGTGATTATTGGAAGCGGAATAGCGGGAGTTTATACCGCCCTATCCACGCCAAGAAATGCCAAGGTACTGATTATTACAAAGGAAGCTATAGAAATAAACAACTCGGTTCTGGCTCAAGGAGGTATTGCGGTTTCCTTGGATCAGAACGATTCTCCGAACTTACATTTTAAGGACACATTGTTTGCCGGGGCCGGACTTTGCGATGAAACGGCGGTCAACGCTTTGGTAAACGAAGCTGCTGAAAATATTGCGACCCTGTGTTTATATGGAGTAAACTTTGACAGGGACGACGATAAAAGGTTATCACTAACCAGAGAAGCGGCTCATAGTATGAACCGAATCATACATACCGGAGATGCTACCGGCAAAGAAGTATGTGATACTCTTGTCAGTGCAGTATCCGGGCTGTCCAATGTAACCATAAGGGAACAGACCTTTGCTATAGATATTCTTACTGAAGACGGGGAGTGCAAAGGAGTTTTAACCTCAAATGAAGACGGAACAGAGATAAAAGCATATTTTGCACCGGTGGTCGTTTGTGCTTCGGGCGGGTATGGAAGGCTATACTCAAAAACAACAAATCCTGAGGTTGCTAACGGCGACGGAGCGGCAATTGCCTACAGAGCCGGAGCGGAGCTGATGGATTTGGAGTTTGTTCAGTTTCATCCTACGGTTCTATTCCATCCCGATAATCAAAACTTTTTAATTTCCGAGGCCGTACGCGGAGAAGGGGCACTTTTGCGTAATAATAAAGGTGAGCTTTTCATGGAGCAATATCATTCCATGAAGGAGCTAGCCCCTAGAGATGTGGTTTCCAGAGCTATTTTTCAGGAAATGCAAAAGACCGGATCAGACCATGTTTTCTTGGATATAACCCATAAGGAAAAGCAGTTTTTGGAGCATCGTTTCCCCATGATTTACAAGACATGCCTCTCTTACGGAATTGACATCTCTAAGGACTTTATACCTGTAGCACCGTGTCAACATTATAGTATGGGCGGAATAAAGACAGATGAATGGGGCAGAACCAAGGTAAGAGGCTTTTACGCAGTGGGTGAAGCAGCATGTAACGGTATTCACGGAGCTAACCGTCTGGCTTCAAATTCTCTTCTGGAGGGACTGGTCTTTGGCAGAAGAATAGGTCTGCAGGTAAAGGAAAATCTGAACAAAATAAAAATGCGTGAAGGGTTCAAGCCCAATATTAGCAATGAAAAAAAATGGAAAGATACAGATATAGATGTGCTATCAATGATAAATAAGCTTCAAAATATTATGAGCATGAATGTTGGCATAGTAAGAAGCAAAGAGAGCCTCAGTACCGCAATTAACGAGATTGATGAGATGAAAAAAGAGGTCGAGGGCGTAAAAGTTGTTCATACTCAATTCATGGAGCTTAAAAACATGTTAACACTTTCAAGCATGGTGGTTAAAGCCGGATTGCTGAGAGAAGAGAGCAGAGGAGCCCATTTCAGGAGCGATTATCCTACTTCTGATGATAAAAATTGGCTTAAAAACATTGTCTTTTACGGAGGAACCCAAAATGCTTGACTATTTATTGGTTGATGATATTATATGGCGCGCTCTTAAGGAAGACATGCCCATGGGAGACATCACAACTGAAAGCACTATTTCCGAGGGCGAGACAAGCTATGCCCGGCTGATTGCGAAAGAAGACACTGTTATAGCGGGTCTTGAGGTTTTTAGCAGAGTGTTTGTCTTGCTTGATTCAAATACCTATATAGAGCGTTATGTCAATGATGGAGAGAAGGTCAATGCCGGAACTGTTATTATGCAAATATCGGGCAACTCAAGAGCAATGCTTAAAGCTGAGAGAACAGCGCTGAACCTGCTTCAGAGAATGTCAGGCATAGCATCTGCCACAAGAAAATATGCAGGTATTCTTGAAGGGACAAACGCTAAAATAGTTGACACAAGGAAAACCGTACCGGGATTGCGTTATCTTGATAAAATGGCAGTAAGGATGGGCGGAGGCACTAACCACAGATTTTGTTTATCGGATGGGGTCCTGATAAAAGACAATCATATCAAGGCTTCAGGGGGTATTACAACGGCGGTGAAAAA
>CAYWXN010000052.1:0-10041 GCA_964462075.1 uncultured Ruminiclostridium sp.
TCCGTATTTCGAACGATATTCTAAAGCAGCTTACCGAGAGCTACAGAAAGATTCGCAATACCGCCAGATTTATTTTGGGTAATATTTGTGACTTTGATCCTAATAAAGACAGTGTTTCATACAGTGAAATGGAAGAACTGGACAAGTGGGCTATTCTAAAGCTTAATCAGCTTGTTGCAAAGATCGAGAAAGCCTATTCCGAGTACGAATTCCACACTATGCTCCATGCCATCCACAACTTCTGTGTTGTTGATATGAGCAGCTTCTATCTGGATGTAACCAAGGATAGGATGTATGCTTCAAAACCGGAAGATAAATCCCGTCGCGCAGGGCAGACAGCTATGTATATAATACTGGATACATTGACAAGACTTTTGGCACCGGTCCTGGCCTTTACTGCAGATGAAATCTGGCAGTATCTGCCTCATACCGACAAGGCTAATGCCGAGAGTGTTATGCTGAATGATTGGCCTGAAGCCAGAGCTGAGTTTGAAAATGAAGCCCTTGACCAAAAATGGGGCAAGATTCTTGAGGTGCGTGACAGTGTTCTAAAAGCACTGGAAGAAGCCAGAAACAAAAAGCTCATTGGTCAGTCCCTTCAGGCTAAGGTTGTCCTCAAGGCTAACGGAGATGTTCTTAAGCTGCTTAATGAGAATCTTGATATACTTCCAACAGTATTTATTACTTCCCAGGTGGAGTTAGCCGAAAGTAGTAATTCCGAAGTTGAGGTTGAAGTTTTGGAGGCTGATGGTGAAAAATGTGAGCGTTGCTGGATTTATTCCGAAACAGTAGGCCACAATCACGACCATCCGACTTTATGTGAACGCTGCAGCACAACGATGTAGAACTAAGACCTATATAAATAAGAGAAGCAAGGGATATTTCTCTTGCTTCTTTTGTATGTTTGCCTTTGGCTGTCTTATTCTGTTGTTTTGTCAGTCAACTGGCGAAAGCCTATAGATGAGCTCCAATATTACTCCGGGTGGTAATAGCCGCTGCAAATCCCCGGACCCACCATTTTCCACGAGTCTCCGTCACTTTGGAGGAGAAGGCCGAATCCGCGTCCCTTTGCCTGCCAGTCGGCTGTGACTTCGGTTGAACCGAAGGCTTCGGAGATATCCACCTTTTACAGTGCGTATGTCTCGTTATCAAATGTCACGGTCTCATCATACGTCACACCATTGATAACGATTTCGGTGGGACACCCATTCTCGTCGGGCGTTTGGAGCGTGAACGTGAGGTCGAGATTCTCGTGTTTATAGACAATGCCAAGGAAAGGATAGCTCTTTGCGTTGCCTGTATCGTCGCCGCTTTGAGTGCCGTCCCCAAAGTATGCGCTCGTCATATCAAAAGCGCCGGAGATCCACAGCATCCACTTTTCGTTGTTGCCGGAAACCGAAAAGCCAATATCCCCGTCTGAGTGTTTTCCCGTACCGCCTCCCCACCATTTGTCTTGCTCTGCAATATAGACAATATTAAAATCTTCGAGCGCATATGTTTTGCCGTCAATCACGATCTCAGTCGGAAGCCCTTCTTCGTTTGGCTTTTGGAAGATCAATATTCCGTCATATTCCTGCGCCCGGTATGTAATGTCGATATAGGGGAATGTCCCCTCGTTGCTACCTTGAGCATCGTCAACCGCAACGTTATCGCTTTGGCTACTGTTATTTGCGGGTGGGGCAGACGCAGTGACATCGCTGCCGCGCTGCATGAATGTACTGCCAATGATCTGTGTTGCCGGGTCATCCTTCGCGGTCACGGCAAAATCATACCGTTTATCAACCGGATTATCCGAGAAACGGGTCAAATGAAGCACACTGCCGTCGCCGTCGATCAGCTGAATTTCGTTGACATACTCAGCTCTCGCGGTCAGTTTTGTAGGTGCACCGTCGATATCGACTATACCGCCCGTGTCGGTGACCGTCAGCACGATATCCTTATCTCCATCGGTGGATTGATATGTACCGTGCCAATCGCTTGATATAGTTACTGTCTGCTCATGTGCGGAAGGCTGACCGGCGCTTGCGTCCGGCTTCGTATCGTTGTTCCCGCCGCAGGCGGTCAATGATATAGCAAGTATCGTAGTTGTAAGTAAAAGTAAAAACGCTTTTTTCATAATATTTTCTCCTTGCCTATTTAGACGAGATAAGCCTTTAATCCTCCCACTCGATTCGTCTGCATGAAATCTGATCATAAAAATAGTTTTCGCCCTCCTCACAAGTAGGCTTCGGGTCATAATAACCGTCTACACGACTATAATAAATAGCGTCCTTATAATCCTCAATATTTTGCTCACCGGTAACAAAATATAGATTTATTTCAGGGCATAAATAGGAAAAATAAGTTGATATATCCATATCAAATGTCAGTTTTGTAACTCCTTCTGCTTCCATATCTTCTGTTCTGAAGTTTGAGAAACGTGATAGAAACTCACCTTCACCACTGGATAATACATCCATGTCAGATTGCAGAAATTCGTTATCTTCATATGGCGAATAGCTGTAATATGTTGAATACTCAGCACTTTCGGCCATACCTGACTCAGTATTGTAATGGAATGTAATAGTGGGAAGATATTCGCCAAAGCCAAAAATATTCTCCATAGCCCCCGTTATACTTGGCATCATAGCATCAGCATAACCAATTATTCTAACTGTTTTATAATAGTGCTTATCCGTCGTTTGCAAAGTATCGGTTTCAGCTTCGCTGCTTTCTGCTTCGTCTGGAGCGTTGACTTGGTCGGAAGCGTTAGCTTGACCAACCTCTGCTGTTGATTGCAAATTCTCTGTTTTCACAGAATTATCTCCACATGCTGAAAGCGTTAACGCAATAATTGTGGCTGTGAGTATAAATAAAAGCATTTTCTTCATCGTGTGTCCTCCGTATTATTTATGTCTTGGGGCAATTGATTTTCCAAACAGGCTACATCTGATTTTTAATCGTAACTCTTTTCCAACTCGGTCAGATCCATTTCCTGTACATCATCATAGAAGTAAACTCGCATTCCTTCCGTATCAATATAGAATCCGTCCGCATTTTTCTCGATATACTCATTGGTATTGCATTCGTTTAAAGCTTTATCGTAATTGTTGAAGGAAAAGAGGCCGATATGATTACTCATTTGCGATGCGATTCCATCTGCCAAAATGCAGTTCCCCTCATATCGAACGTTCTCCACACACTTTACATATGCACCGTCCGGAAGGGTTAGCATGTCGTAAACTCGCGGCATTTGATACTCATCGGCTACCATATTGCCATCTTCGTCAACAATCGTGCAAGAGAAAGCAACTTTGATGTCACCAACAATGCGACCATCCGCATTGTAGTTAATCATCATAAGTCCAGGGCATAAGCCGTCAAAGCAGTTCATAAAAAACAGCTCGCCGTTGGGCGTGTAGAGCATGATAGACTTTACCGCTTCATCAAAGTCTTCCTGAGGGTCGGAACCGGCGTCGCTATTCGTGTAAAAATCCTCGCCCAAATCCACATTATCACCGTCGCTCACGTTTTCGCCGCTATCTACACTTGCACTGGCATCAACGCTTGGATTGTTTGTTTGGAATCCGTCAGAGCTTCTGCCCTCGTCGTCGCAGGCGGTAAGTGCTATTGTCAGCATCAGTGCAAGAGTCAGTGCGATTGTCTTTTTCATAGTGTATCCTCCGTTTTCTTTATGGCTTTGAGAAGTAAAAGCCCTCATGCTTGCCGTATTTCGTCAGTTCAAACAACAGGTACTCTTTCGCTGTTTCGTTCTCGCTCGAATACAGCTCTCCACCTTCGTAACTCGCAAGATAATCGATGTAGTACGCGCCGCTTGCTTTATCAAATGCCCAACTATTGAAGCTTTCGGCAAATCCGCCGGTTTCGCTGTTATCTTCCAGCCATTCGTAATACTGAAGGCGGTAAATACATTGAATTATCTTTCCGTTTTCGTCAAACGAATAAAGATATACGTCCTGTTTGAAATATTCGTCTCCATAACGCTCGTCACCTTTTTCAATATTAGATTCTATCACATACGCATAGTCGTCAGTCGTGGGCGTGAAATACTGGCTGTCGCCGGGTAGTTTATTGATAATTTCAAGTACGGCATTGTCGCTGCCGGCTTCGTGGGTGCGCTTACTACTGTACGTTGTTGCCGGTACGTTGCCCGAATACTCCAGTATCTCACAGGTTTGCGTTTTTCCTGCCGAATAGCTAAGGGCACTCATAGAAATATACGCCAACATATCGGAATACTCTGTGAGCGGCACCGACATAAGTGTCTTCAGCTCCGGCAGCGTATCCCGCGTCTTGTATTCAAAGTATCTGAACTGGTCGAAATGCCCGTGATACACCACATCGTGGTCCGACTCGGTAAGCGCGCCATAGCGCCTCTGGTCGCAGTCCTCAAAGAACTCGGCAGTAACAAGCGAATCATCCGGTTCATCCGGAAGTCCCAAATCCAAGGGAACAATATCGTAGTCATAGACAAGCGATGAAACCATCGCGTCATCCACAGATGGAAATTCAAGACGGAGCTTTGTGCTGTAATATTCGCTGTCCACATAGGAAATAAGATATGTGATTTTAGCATTGCTTCCTTTTTCACTCATGTACAAACCGTAATGCCAAGTCCTTCCATAATACTGATACCATTCAGGAAGCAGAAGTCGAATGGGTATTTCGTAGGTTAGTACGATAAAATCATCGCTTTCTGGTTTGAAGTACTGGTCGTCATATTCACTTCGATTGAACTCATCCGGCAGGAAGCCCTCAACAGCAGGCGTGATTATTGTGGATACATCATCCGTAATAACACACTCGAAGGGCTGCGGCTGCTCGGAATCGATATGCCATAGCGCTGCTTTCGCAAAAGGCGCAATGATGTTTTCGTGCTTGATGTGGCAGATGAGCGTGTTTCCCTCTACGGAGGCTTCCATCTCTCCACTATAAACGTCTACCGTATACGCAATGTCCATTGTCTCGTTAAAGACCATTAAGAACGGGTGGATTTCGTTACTGTCTCGCTCGAAATCCATATTGATACAAGTGTTGTACGACTCGTTTTCATCGCCTGTGGGTGCAAGAAATGCAAGCCGCCCTATGGAAGCAAGCTTATCTGAGGTAAAATGCAGCTCGATTTCGTCGTCGCTGATATGATAAATGACCAGTGGTTGCTTTTCCTTGTTGTCAGAAGATGTGGTGACAACATCGGTCCCACCAGTTGGAGCGGGTGTATTTGTTGCCATGTTATTTCTGCTGCAGGCGGTAAGCGATAATGCAAGAGTTGCAGTTGTGAGTAGAAGTGTAAGTGCTTTTTTCATGTTGAATTTCTCCTTGTCAACTGTGGTTTTTTAAAAAACCAGCAGTTTCATCTGTGCCTCTATTCATTTGAAACTGTGATATAGCTGCCGCAGCTCTCGCACTCACCAGATTGGTATATTTGCACCCCACATTTTGGGCAACGATATTCTTGCCCACTTGTTGCGGAGTCATTAAGCGCCTCCTTAAAGGTAAAGCCTAAGAAGCCGAGCACCTTTTTTCCGATCCACTTCATCACAAGAAAAAAGTAATACGGTATGAGCAAAACGCCCATTCCGTAAATCATCAATACAAGGATGAGTGAGTTCAGTGGCTTTCGCGTCTTTATAAGAACTACAATAAACATCACAATCATAATGGGAGAGGAGTATAAAAGCAGATAATACAGAAGCAGCCATATGTTGTCCTTGGCGGCTTCGGGTAAAAGGTGCAGATCCATAAGCGTACCTATGACCAGAAAAGAAATAAACCCGATTAAAAGCTTTTCGAGAGCACCTCTGATTTTAACCCCCATGATATCTTCCTGTGCTTCCATATAAGGTTCATACAGGAAGGTCTTTACCAGCTTTCCGACAATTGTTAAGACAATCCAAGGCAATAGCAATAAAAAGATTTTCATTTGTATTCCTCCTTCGCCGCTCGAAAATGATCTTGTGGCATTTTAATTTGACGGTGTACCTCTTATGGTATAATTAACCAAGCCATGTTACCACAAATATCACTGATTTTTCGCCCTCCAAAACGGATAGGAAATGACAATAAAATGAAAAAAACGTCTGCAAAGCGATCAAGATGAGATCGTCTGCAAACGTGTTTTTTTAAATTTATGTTATTGCTGATATTCATTGTCAGCCATTACCTGATGTTCCTGTTGGACACTAAACATTCTCACCAGCTCACGACGATTTTTTGCACTTGTCTTGCCAAGGATATTTTTTACATGAAATCGAACCGTACTAACGCTGAGATTAGCCTTCTGAGCAATCTCCTCCGCAGTATAAACACTGACAATCAAAGGCAGTAGTTCCTCTTCACGTTTCGTAAAATGGATATTCAGCGTCTCCGCACTCAGACGTAATGCTTCGGGCGTAATCGGATATGCGACAATCGCTTGTTTCAAAGAATCTATTGTAAGATGTTGAACCTCCATTTCTCTCTGGTGCTTATTGCGTTCGTATAAAATGATAAGGTTAATCAATAATACTAAACAAAAAATTGCCGCTAGCAAAATTCCTCCCATAACAGGCCGATATGCTGACTGTTTAAGAAAAAGAAACCATATGCTTGTCAGACAAAATCCACCATAAAAAAAGCCTTCTCCGAAGGGCGCAAAACCGAAGCCGCGCTTGTTAATTCGTGCATAGTAAATCGGGAAGATGACCGCTGCAAGGTGGAGAAAAGTAGAACCGAAATTTGAAAAGACAGAATGTAAATATGAAAACGCTCTATCTGTTACAAAAAATGTCATCGATTGCGCAACACAGATAAATACGAACGCGAGCGGTATCGTTATTTTGAGCTTGAATTTATCAAATATGAAGCCGCTTATTAAATACATAATACCCATCATCGGCAGCGTGAACAAGCCCACATATGGCAACTCCAGCCAATCATCAAAGAAATAAAGGTTGTCCGTCATTCCAGCGATCAGAACGTAAACGACCAGTACTGCAAACGCAATTTTTACGAAACGTCTTGACGGTACCCAGTCATATATCTCAACAATATCTGGATCTAGTTTCTCACTCTTTGAGTGCCTGATATACATGATAACAGCGATGAGGCATAGAGCGATTCCGACGAAAATGCTGGCGAAAAAGTATTCCGGCGTGCCAGTAAAATGCTCGACAAAGCTAACGATGAGCGCATCCGCAAAATAAGCTATTCCAATATAACGCCCCAGCATAGCTCGGGGGATCAATTCGAATATATGAATAAAGCAAATACATATACATACCATGATGGCAATTGTCCATAAAACCAAAAAGATGTATGCGCCAATAATACCTGAAAAAATTTGCAATACCCTAAACAGAAGCGCACTACAAACGGAGCTTATAAATATAAGTCGTAGTTTTTTTGCATTATTTTCAATATATACATACTTGAGTATCAGTGGAATAAACAGAGCGGTTATCATTATCGCTCCGCTATAAAGAATAAATCCTGTGTTTACCTCTTGCCTAGTATTATGTATAAGCTGCTCATAAAAAAGCATCCAGCCTATATGTCGAAAGGCTTCTAATGCTGTATAAATAAACAGCAAGCGTAATAACTGATGTTTAAAAACTCGACTCATATATTTCTCCCTCCGGCAGAAAGCATCCCTATTTCTTTGGAAATCGCAACGCCCTATAAAATACAATAACTAACAAGCTCGCTGTGCAAATAGTCTTACAAGCAAAACATAAATATTACTCTTAGAGCATCCGAGTTACAAATGTGGAAGATAATTTTATTTGTTCAGTATACCATATCTACAGCGAGGATATAAATACGCTGTAGATATTGATTTGGAGAAGTTCTTTTACAGCAAGAAGACGTTTCCGTATGACTTATTGGAAACAATGGAAGAGGGTCAAAACTAGGTATAAAATGCTTCAAGCCCTTGGGATAATTAAGCAGAAAGCATGGTAATATGCAAATACAAGAAAGGGCTGATGGAGAATATCCAATAGCCCAATACTTAGCAAATTTCTCAACAATACTGCATTGAGAGGATTCGGTTTACAATTCAGTTAATCAGACATACGTATCAACTTTTTTCCCAAAATGGCCTTCGAAGAACTTATTCATCTTATCCATAAAATAATCTGGCTTTCGGGATTCGCCCTTAGTTACGGTGGTAGTTTTTCCACCTGAAGAATAAGCCCTTCCACATTCGGGACAGGTGTCGATATAGATTTGCACTGTTTGGGAAACGACCTTCCTGCCGTTTCGGGATGCACTGGCCTGCTCCCTTGAAACATGCTCCTGCTCGTGGGATGAGACCGTAGCAAAAGATGCTCCGGGAGAGATTCCGGTAGGTGATTGAAACGAGACGCCGGGATCATCTGATTTATCGACATATTTTCTGTTCTTGCAGGTCTGACACTCGGTTGTTTCAAATAAGAGAAGCAAGGGATATTTCTCCTGCTTCTTTTGTATGTCTGCCCAATATGGGCGGTAACTTGGCGCCGTCGGCAAGGCGTTTTTTAAGGGTCTGCACCAGAGCCAGCTATTTATATTTATGACGCATAAAATTTTACCACCTTATTATATTCCTTCATAATGCTCTGCAAGATATCCACATGCTTGAAATCGCTGTGATATAGAATATTGATTTCGCGGATCATGCTGAGATTTTCAATAGGCAAAACAGTAATTTTTCCTTTCTTCAATTCATCAAGACATACACTTCGTGCAAGGATAGATACCCCGATGTCCCGCCGTATGAGGTCTTTGATTGTGGCAATATTGTCGACTTCTAATATGACGTTAAAATCATCAAGTGACATATTATTACTTTCTAAGTGAGCGGTAAACAGATTCCTTGTTCCCGATGAGGGCCTGCGAAGGATCAATGGCTGCTTTTTTAACTCATTTATTGTTACCATGCTCTTCTTTGCCAAGGGGTTATTATTAGACGTGACAAGCATGAGAGAATCTGTATCAAGTAAAAGTGAATTGATGCTGGCATCTTGTACTTTCCCCTCGACAACGGCTAAATCCACCTCATAGTTTTTGAGCATATCATAAAGATTATTTATGGAGTCAGAAATTATTGTTATACTTGTGCCAGGGTTTTTAGCGCTGTACTTACCCAATACTTCTGCCACTGCATTGCTTTCAGCGGTGTGTGTGATACCAACTGTAAGCCTCCTGACTTGGTGCTGTTCATCTAATATATTTTGTTCCATCTTTTGATATAAAGCTATGCTTCTTCTGGCATACTGAATTACTATATTCCCTTCATTTGTAGGCTTTATATCATTTCCAATACGGTTAAAAATTTTAATATTCAGTTCCTTTTCTAACTGCTTAATGTGTTGGGTTACGGCTGGCTGTGTCAAAGAAAGATGTTCTGCCGCGCGTGTGTAACTGTTAAATTCAACCACTGCTAATATGGTGTATAGCTTGGCATCAATCATCTTGTCCACCTCTTATTATAATAAAAATTTATATGCGTCAAAAATATTATAAATTTACTTTATCATATTCATGACTATAATGATAACATAAGCTGAGAAGGGAGGCAAGGATAATGATACAAAATCTTCCATTTGTATGGAATCTGTTTATACGATATCTTACAAGCCATATAAATGATACTACAATCATTCTTATATCTTTATCGATAATTTTGCTGGTTGGGTTTTTGCTAACCCGTATAACAAAATTGCTGAAACTGCCTAACGTGACCGGATATATTATAGCGGGTGTATTAATAGGTCCCTATGTGTTGAACATAATTCCTCACAAGATGGTTGATAATATGAGCTTTATTAGCGATATTGCTTTGGCCTTTATTGCGTTTGGAGTAGGCCGTTTCTTTAAAAAAGAATCCTTTAAGGAAACCGGACTTGGGATCATCGCCATTACTCTAATGGAATCCTTACTTGCAGGAATCTTGGTAACTTTATCTTTACATTTCCTGTTTCGCTTGGATTGGAATTTTTGCCTGTTGTTGGGAGCCATCGCAACTGCTACGGCCCCAGCCAGTACAATGGTTACTATACGGCAGTATCATGCCCGCGG
>CAYWXN010000053.1:0-9889 GCA_964462075.1 uncultured Ruminiclostridium sp.
TCTGATGAGACAGATTTAGAGGCGAAAAAATGAAAAGAAGAATAATAGATTTTCATGCCCATGCCTTTCCTGAGGAAATCGCGCAGAAGGCTGTTAATCATATAGGAGATCATTATTCCATAAACATGCAGGGAAAAGGCATTATGCCTGATCTAATCCAAAGTGCCGATAAGTCCGGAATAGATTATATAGTAATTCATTCAACTGCCACAAAAGCGTCTCAGGTAAAAAATGTAAATGATTGGGTCGCAAGCCACGCAACCGAAAGATTGATTGGTTTCGGCACCCTCCATCCTGACATGACCGATTGTGAGGAGGAATTTGAACGGATTATTTCTTTGGGACTTAGAGGAATTAAGCTGCATCCTGATTTTCAGGGGTTTAAAGCTGACGATCCCAAAATGGACAAAATATATTCTGCAATTGGTAGCAGGCTACCTGTGCTAATACACTGCGGAGATGAAAAATTGGATAACTCTTCGCCCAAAAGGATAGCAAATGTGTTGAATAGGTTTCCAAATCTTACTATTATAGCGGCTCATTTAGGAGGGCATAAACAATGGCAGGAATCTTTGGAATATCTTGTGCGCAGAAATATATACATGGACACATCAAGTGCCATTAGGTTTATGGATGCAGCCTTTGCAACAAAGCTCATAAAAATACACGGAACAAACAGAGTAGTATTTGGAACCGATTATCCGATTACATACCATGAAAATGAGTTGGAGTTTTTTTATAAGCTTGATTTAAGCGAAAGTGAAAGAGAAGATATACTTTATAATAATTCAGCGAAACTTTTAGGACTGCCATTGGATTAAATGGGTATCATACTACGGTTTAAATTATTATTAACATGTACAGACTTAGTTTGTACATGTTTTTTCTAGTCATTGCTTAGGATTTTTGGTATTATTATTTCTGGGCGGGAATATTTTTCATTCTCGTTTTAATGTAAGCGGATGGTAAATATTTTATTAAACCATTGGAGAAAGTCATGCTTTTTAATAAGAAACAAGAATTAGACACAAATAATATTCCCAGGCATATTGCAATAATTATGGACGGAAACGGCAGATGGGCAAAAAAGAGAGGCCTTTCCAGAAGTATGGGACATAGGGAAGGTTCAAGGACACTCAAAAAAATAGTGGAGGAATGCTATCAATTAGGGGTCAGATACCTTACCGTTTATGCTTTTTCTACTGAAAACTGGTCCAGACCTAAAGAAGAGGTAGATGAGCTGATGAAGCTTCTTCTGGAGTATCTACGTAATGCAGAAAAGGAATTAGCAGGTAAGAATGTACGGATAAGAGTTATAGGCGAGAAAAAGCACCTTCCTGAGGAAATAATCAAAGAAATAAAGAGGGTCGAAAAAAGTACCGAAGATATCGAGGGGCTTGATTTTATAATTGCCCTAAATTACGGAGGACGTCAAGAGCTTGTGGAAGCAGTTTCAAAACTTGTTGAAGATGCCAAAGCAGGGTTGGTATCTGAAATTGATGATGAGGCTATATCCAGAAGGCTTTACACCGAAGGCATACCGGACCCGGATTTACTTATACGTACCAGTGGCGAAATGAGGATTAGTAATTTCTTAATCTGGCAGTTGAGCTATTCGGAGTTTTATTTTTGCGATGTTCTTTGGCCCGATTTTAATGCAACCAATCTAAAAGATGCTATAATATCTTATCAGGGAAGACAGAGGCGTTTTGGAGGTGTAAAATGCTGACAAGAATAATAAGCGGTATAATTGCCTCGGTAATTTTAATAGCTCTACTTCTTTTACCGTCATATGTCTTGGCTATAGTAGCACTTGCAGCCAGTATTATCGGTCTTTTTGAATTCTCAAATGCCATGAGAAAAAGGAATATCAATATTGACTTGCCTGTTAGCATTATTTCGGCTGTAATTATCATGGGAAAAGCATATGGGTTTACTATTCCGATAGAATTGCCTCCTGAAATATCGGTACTCCTTTATAAAATCTTTGCTGTCAATAACCTAAATGCTTTTGTCTATATTCTGCTTTTATATCTATTCTGCAGAATAATATTTGACAGAACAAAGTGTCATATAGAGGATATGGCTTATACTTTGTTAGGAATAGTTTATATTCCTTTTCTCCTTTCCTTTGCTATTATGACGAGGAATCTGGAAAGAGGATTCGAATTCATATGGCTGGTATTGATAGGATCGGTAATGACTGATGTTTTTGCCTATTTTGTCGGGGTTTCCATTGGCAAAAACAAGATCATCCCCCATATAAGTCCGAAAAAAACTGTAGAAGGCTCAATAGGCGGTGCCTTAGGTTGCATGCTTATAATGGTACTTTACGGTGCGATAATCATGAACCGAAGCGGAGCAGCGCATATTTCGCTGTACCATTTTGCTGTTATGGGTTTCCTATGCGGTGTGGTTGCTCAATTTGGGGACTGGGCTGCCTCAGCAATAAAAAGATATACCGGGATAAAAGATTTTGGAAATTTAATACCCGGTCACGGGGGAATAATGGACAGAGTTGACAGCATTATTTTTGTGTCTCCTCTGGTTTATATTTATGTAAGTCTATTTTTGTGCTAGAAAGGTAAAATTATGATAGAAGGTTTATGCATCTTGGGTTCAACCGGGTCAATAGGCTCTCAGACCCTCAATGTTTGTGAAAATCTAAAAATCAATGTGGTCTCTTTAATTGCCAACAGTAACCATAAGGCAATGGAGGAACAAATAAGACGACATAAGCCAAAGGTTGCTGCTTTACTTGATGAAAGAGCTGCAGGCCTTTTAAAACAAGCTGTTACAGACACAAATACAAAAGTCTTAACAGGAGAGGCGGGAGTATTAGAAGCCGTTACCCACTTTGATGCCGATACCGTATTAACATCTGTCGTAGGAATTGCAGGACTTTTACCAACTGTTGCCGCAATTAAGGCAGGTAAGAACATTGCCCTGTCAAATAAAGAAACATTGGTCACAGCCGGATCAATTATTACAGAATTAATAAAAGAAAAAGGTGTAAGGCTTTTTCCTGTAGACAGTGAACATTCGGCTATTTTTCAATGCCTTGCCGGAAATAGGAAAAAAGATGTTGAAAAAATTATTCTCACTGCATCAGGGGGACCTTTCAGAGGTTATACAGAAAAGCAACTAGAAAAAGTTACTGTAGAACAGGCTTTGAATCATCCCAATTGGTCAATGGGCAATAAGATTACAATCGACTCTGCCACAATGATGAATAAGGGGCTTGAGATCATTGAGGCCATGTGGCTCTTTAATATACCGGCATCCGATATTGAAATAGTTGTTCATCCTGAAAGCATAATACATTCGATGGTGGCCTTTAAGGATGGATCAATAATGGCTCAAATGGGGGCGCCTGATATGCGTATACCGATTCAGCTGGCCCTTACTTGGCCTGATCGGAAAGAAAATCCATTCAGAAGAATAGATTTTAATAAATTAAAAACACTGAGCTTTAGCCAACCTGATTATGATACTTTTAGAGCGTTAAAGCTTGCATATAAAGCGGCGGAGATCGGCGGAACACTGCCATGTGCCATGAATGCGGCAAATGAGGTGGCTGTAGAGCTGTTTCTTAAGGGAAAGATTACTTTTCTTCAAATAGCGGAGTTAATAAGTCTTGTTATGAGTAGTCATATTGTGAATACTAAGCCTGTACTTGATGATATAATAGATACTGACAGGAAATCGAGAGAATTAGCCCGTAATATTTTCGATGGGGGTTTTTAAATGGGAATAATTGTAGCTTTAATTGCACTAAGTGTACTTATTATTATACATGAGTTAGGCCATTTCTTAGTGGCTAAAGCCGTTGGTATAAAGGTTCTTGAATTTTCATTATTTATGGGACCGAAGCTTTTTTCTTTTACAAAGGGAGAGACTATCTATTCGCTGAGGTTGATTCCTATGGGGGGCTATGTCAAAATGGAGGGAGAAGAGGAATCCTCTGATGATGCAAGAGCTTATTCAAACCAGCCTGTGGGAAAGCGTGCCCTTGTTATAGCAGCCGGGCCTGTAATGAATATATTGGCAGCATTTATTTTTGCTTCAATATTTCTGGCCAACACAGGTTTTTATACCAATACCATAACCGAATTCTATGAGGATTCGGTCATACAAGAAGCCGGAGCCGAAATAGGTGACAGATTTATTTCCTATGGGGGAAAAAGGCTTTATGAACCGGCATCCGATATAAATCTGTTCATGTACGGCGAGGATGGCTCAGAGAGAGAACTGGTTTATTTTGATGTAAGCGAAAATAAAAAGGTAACAAAGATTATTACTCCCGGGAGAACCCCGACGCGGGTTAGGCTCGGGTTTTCGGCGCAAGTAGAGGGCAACACGGGTAGTAATGTTATTGATATTATAGAAACTGATTCTCCTTTGATAAAAGCCGGTATAAAGCGTGGTGACAGGATTATTAAGCTTGACGAAACGGAAGTCTTTACCACACCGGATATTCAAAACTATCTTAATATAGCACGCACAGATAAATTAGCTACCTTGACTGTTACTGTTGAAAGAAACGGTGAGGTGCTAACCTTTGAAAATATTAAACCGTTTTCTGATTTTAACTATACTCTTGCTGTTAATCTGGAACATAAAAAGGGCAATCTATTCGAAGTGGCAGATGCCTCGGTGAAATTTTGTTTATCTACTGCTCGAAATGTGCTGACGACAATAAAATGGCTGTTTAACGGAACCATATCTATTAAAGAGTTGTCCGGACCGGTGGGTATCATAGGAGCTGTTGGAAGTGTTGTAGAAACAAAGCAATCGATTGGTCAGATTCTTCTTAATTTGATTTATATGAGCAGCTTTATCAGCATCAACCTGGGAATTATGAATCTTATACCTTTTCCTGCTCTTGACGGCAGTATGCTGGTCATACTACTTATAGAAAAAATCAGAGGAAGACCTATACCGCAGGAAAGGGTCGGAATGATTTCCTTTATTGGTTTTATTCTGCTTATGGGAATCCTTGTGATTACTCTATTTAATGATATCCCGCGATGGCTGTTGTAGTTGGAGATTGATGATATGCGCAGGAAAACAAGAAAAATCCGAGTGGGTAATATATTTATCGGTGGTGACTCACCAATAAGTATCCAATCTATGACAAATACAAATACAAGTGACATTGGATCTACTGTGGGCCAAATTCAGGCATTGACTGATGCGGGGTGTGATATTGTCAGAGTGGCGGTGCCCGATATGGAAGCTGCCGAGGCAATTTCAAAAATTAAAGAAAAAATCACCATTCCCCTTGTGGCTGACATCCATTTTGATTACAGACTTGCTTTAAAGGCTATGGAAAACGGGATTGATAAAATTCGGATCAATCCCGGGAACATTGGCTCTGTTGAGCGCGTAAAAGAAGTGGTACATATGGCGCGGGAAAGAGATATACCATTAAGAATAGGCGTTAATGGCGGATCACTGGAAAAAGAGCTATTACAAAAGTACGGACATGTATGCGCGGAAGCTCTTGTGGAAAGCGCTATGGGGCATGTAAAACTGCTTGAGGAATTAGATTTTTATAATACGGTAATATCTATTAAATCTTCGGATGTTAAAATATCATACGAAGCTCACCAATTACTTTCCCAAATGACTGACTATCCGTTGCATATAGGTGTGACAGAAGCAGGAACGCCCTATAGCGGAACAATAAAATCTGCTGTAGGGATAGGTGCCATGCTTCTTTCGGGGATAGGAGATACCGTCAGAGTGTCTCTTACAGGAGATCCAGTTTTAGAAGTCAAAGCTGCGAAGGAAATATTGAAAGCCTGCGGCCTTTACAAGAAGGGTATAGTTTTTGTATCGTGTCCCACTTGCGGCCGTACGCAGATTAATCTTATAGATATTGCTCATAAGGTGGAAAATGCTCTTGAAAATATTGATAAACCAATAAAAGTAGCAGTGATGGGCTGCGTAGTCAATGGCCCGGGAGAAGCCAGAGAAGCCGATATCGGTATAGCGGGCGGCAAGGATTCGGCGGTCATATTCAAACGGGGAGAAATAATCAGAAAGGTTTCCGAAAGCGAAGTTGTAGATGCACTTTTAGAGGAAATCAAAAAGTTGTGATCCCATTTCTCAGTAAAAAATTATTAAATTGTATTATCCACCCATATAACTGGGTTCTTGCAAGAAAGCTCTTGCTTGTGTTTTGACACTGTTTCATCATGCTCTCAAGAGTTTTTAAATTTAGCATGTACTTAATAGGTGAATATGGATCAAAGATAGTTTCAAAAAGCAGATTTTTGAGTTTCGCTTCATAATCGGGATCCAGTGTACGAGGATAGGGAGCTTTTTTCCTTTCCAAAATGTCTGATGGAAGAAATCCACGTAATGCTTCTCTTAATAGGCCTCTGTCCATGTTATTAAGTCGTTTGAGTTCTTGAGGAATATTCCATAAATAATCGGTAATTCTTACATCGCAAAAGGGAACTCTGGCTTCTAACCCACAGGCCATGCTCATTTTATCAAGACGGTCCAATAAACAGGGAAGATTCCAATAGAGACTGAACCACTGGGATTCTTTTTCTTTTCTAAGATGATTCTCACATACTGCAAATTTCGGATAGTCTGCTAAGGCTTCCTCGTAGCATTTTTCTATAAATTCATAGGGTTTTATCATATCTATGACATCATTTTTAAAAACAGAGATTTTCTCGGCCAGATTCGAGCTCCAAGGAAGACGTTTTCGTCCCGAAATAAAATGCTCACTGGCCTTAATATTTATACCGAATATCTCATCTGAACATTCTCCTGAAAGGGCTGTGCTGAAATCCTTTCGGATCTCCCGGAATAAAAGAAGTAAAGAAGCATCAGAATCAGGCATTCCGGGTATACCTCTTGCTTCCTCGGCTTCAAGGAGAGATTCAATCATATCCGACGGTGACAGAATAATATAATGGTGCCGGGTTCCGGCTCGTCTGCAAACCCAGCGTATCCATGGTGTATCGCTGTCAATACCGCCACCTCTTTGCCGTATATAGCGGCTGCTCCTCTCAAAATCCACAGACCATGTATTATATATATTATTACTTAAAAGTATTGGGTTATCTGCGGCAATTGCAGTAATTAAGCTTGAGTAAAGACCTCCGGATAAAAGGCCGCAAAGTGATACACTTGAATTCAACTGCCTTTTTACCGAATCTATTACCAGTTCACGTACAGTTTCAAGAGTTTTTGCAAGATCGTCTTCATGTTCCTGTTTCTCCATGATCCAATATCTTATAGATTTTGTTCCATTGGATGAGAAATGCAGATAGTGTCCCGGCCTTACCTGATGCGTACCCTTAATTATTCCGCATCCGGGCGTATGGCGTGGACTTAAACATATCAATTCTGATAATCCTTCGACATCCAATGTAGCCTCAAATAACGGATGACATGTAATCCCTCTTATATCCGAAGCAAAAATTAAGATTCTATCGGTTATTGTGTAATATAAGGGCTTTGTACCATGATGATCCCGTGCCAGAATCAATATTCCGTCTTCCTGTATCCAGAGAGCGAAGGAAAAACTGCCGTTTATTCTTTTAAGAAAATCCTCTTTCCATTTAACATAGGCATATATTAAAAGTTCTGAGCAGGAAAGAGAATCGTTGTTGACACCTGAAAAGTCCAAATCAGAGCTGATTTCACTTCTATTAAAAATTGTGCCGTCAAGTGTGAGAATATAGGTTTTGCCTTCAATTACAAGCTCACTGACAAATGAGCCTTTATTTGTTTGACTAACAGGGCCTGTTCGTCTTAAAAAAGCGGCGTGAGGCGAAATAAAATGTCCTGCTCCACTGGCTCCTCGAGAGCGAATGGCCTCGGACATAGCACATATATTTACGCTTTTTTGCAGGATATCGTCAGTTGGGCTGACCATACCGGCTATTCCGGCCATAAAACCACTCCGGGAGAAAGCTTACATCATATACTATTCACGGTATCAGGTGTTTGTTACGGGAAATCAAAGTGAGATAAAGGCTTTGAAAAAGCCGTATTCTATTATTCTTCAATAAATATTCCGGGCTATAACGTTATTTGACATAAAAATATAAATCTTCTCTTTATAATAGGCTTACATAAAGGTTTTAACAAATGAACAAGCATATAATCAAGGTTTTAAGGCTTGTTCGGTTTATTCCTTATCATAAAGAAAGGAGTAAAACAATAATATTTAAATGGAACGTACAGAAAAAGGGAGGAGATGCAGAGTGGTTATATACGCAGACATTCTATTCTTTGAAAACCTATTGGCAAATTGCTTAATACTTAAATTATCAAGTGCCATATCCGGGATTTCCCTCAAGACGATCAGAATGATATTTGCATCATCTCTCGGAGCCTTATATGCGGTTATTACCGTAGCGGTGCCCAACATGGCCTTTATGTCGGCATTATTGACCAGAATTATAGTTTCTACTTTGATGATACTGGTTGCATTCAAAATTAGAACTTTTCCTGAGTTTATGCGAAGATGGGCAATGATGCTTCTGTCAGCTTTTTTACTTGCAGGGTGTACATATGCACTATCAAACTTTTTAGACGGCGGGACAGTTTCCCGAGCAGGTTTCATGTATATAAGTCCCAAAGGGATATTGAAGGCATTCTTATTCTCAGCGGGACTTTGTATTGTCTTGGTAAGACCCATCGGAAGAATTCTTTCGGGTAAGGCTTTCAAGGAAGGTTCAATAATTCCGGTGTATATAAAAGTGGAGGATAAATCGGTTCGCTTTTATGCATTGGTTGATACGGGAAACTCTCTGATTGATCCCATAACGGGCTATCCGGTAATGGTTGTAGAAGCTGATACTGTAAAAACTATTCTACCCTGTGAGGTTTATGAATCAGTAATATCAAATAACATGGGTTTTTATACTGATCATGGAGAAAGTGCTTGGTTTAAACGAATACATCTCATTCCGTTCAAATCCATAGGAAAAGAAAATGGTATGTTAACAGGATTTCGCCCTGACAATATCCGAATCGGTCAAGAGGGATCATTTAAAGAAATTAATGATGTGATAGTAGGAGTATGCGGCATGAAATTATCGGGCAGCGACAGGTATTCGGCACTGGTAGGGCCGGCTATGCTTTCCAAAATATAGCTTCATGGAAACGAAAAAACGATTTTTTTAATTTTGCCGGTATGAAGGGAGTAAAAAAATGTTTGAAAAGATGTTTGGGTTCATAATTACTCTGGTAAAAAACCAGAATCAAAGTGTGGGCAGCGGAATTTTCTATATAGGCGGTAATGAGATACTACCGCCGCCGTTACAGCCACATGAGGAAGCTTTACTTCTGGGTAAGCTTGAAAACGGAGATATGTCG
This sequence comes from uncultured Ruminiclostridium sp., assembly GCA_964462075.1. Classification (GTDB taxonomy): domain Bacteria; phylum Bacillota; class Clostridia; order DSM-8532; family DSM-8532; genus DTU059. Next base: position 9,352 of record CAYWXN010000053.1, read on the forward strand.
GTGAAGCGAACACTAATCGAGAGAAATCTGAGACTTGTAGTGTATATTGCCCGGAAATTCGAAAACACCGGTGTGGATATAGAGGATTTAACATCGATAGGAACAATAGGCCTTATAAAAGCTATTAATACATATAATCCCGGAAGAAACATAAAACTAGCTACATACGCTTCCAGATGTATTGAAAATGAAATTTTGATGTATCTTAGAAAAAACAGCAGAGCTAAAAGCGAGGTGTCTTTTGAGGAACCGTTGAATGTTGATTGGGACGGAAATGAGCTTCTTCTTTCTGATATTCTGGGTACCGACAGCGATATTATCCAAAGAAATCTTGAAGAAGAAACAGATAAGAAACTTTTGGTCAGCGCAATGAATAAACTTAGTGGCAGAGAAAAGCGAATTATGGAGTTAAGATTCGGTTTGAACAATCATTTGGAAAAGACACAAAAGGAAGTAGCTGATATGCTTGGGATATCCCAATCATACATTTCCAGGCTGGAAAAAAGGATTTTAGGACGCCTTAAAAGAGAGATATGCA
>CAYWXN010000054.1:0-9633 GCA_964462075.1 uncultured Ruminiclostridium sp.
AGTGGCTTCATTATTATTAAATATGGGACAATTGTGTATTGACGTAAAAACAGTAATGTCATATACTTACATATCCAATTTTTAATAACGTATTCACTATTTATTCCTTCAAGATTTGGGAAATAATACCTCTGTCTAATTCGCATAAAATCGTCATCATATGGGTCTCGAAATCTGAAATACTGATTAAATATTTGATTCATATGATTTGGCAACAACTCGTACACTGGTGGTAGGCTGGTGGTAAATCTAAAGATTCTGGCTATTAGTTCATAGCGGTTACTATAAAGGAGTAATCCCCCTAATGCATAATGAAACTCCAAAAACCTTTCTCGCTCTTTATTTCTTTTTGTTATTGCATCCTCATTCCTTATTTTCCCAGTTTTATAATCATAGTCTGGCTGAATGTATGAAAGATTATAAGTAATATGATGATGCGCCCTCTCCCAATAATGCATCACAAAATCATCTCTTTTGTAATTTATGGCTAACAATAAATTATGCCATAACCAATAATAGGTTGATTCGTGGATTGAATGTCCTTTTGTCTCTCCCAGAAGCCATATGCCACCTGCAGTCCTATATTCAAGACGTGGAATTCTTTTATCCTTCAAGATTGCAAGTCCCTCTATGGTTTTGTTTACTAAAACATAATATGAATATGGATATTCAATCTCAAGGTCATTCTGATTATCACGACATCGTTGAAATGCTTCATAAAGATAATCTGAGATGGTATTTGTGATAGGTTCATTTTGCTGCCTAATACTTTGGTACAATATATCAGAGATTGAATTGAAATATGCTTCTTCTATTTTATATAGCTTTCTGTCTTTACTTATTAAATAGTGAATCAGATTTGTAGGTGAATAATAAACAAATACCAATTTTGTAAATAATAAAAAGAACAATACTGTCAATAACGTGCCTACAATCAATGTAATAGCAACTATCTGAATACTAATATGAAAAACTTTGTCATTGAAGTCAAGTAATGGATGATTTATTATAATATAGATTAGAACCACGACAAGCGAAGATTTGATAGCAAAATCATATAGTTTCCATACAACCTCATTCTTTATTAGATTCAAAATATTAATTGACTGGTATTTGTCTTCAAGCCTCGCAATTACCTGCAACATCAAAGGATAAGCTAAACCAATCATGGCTATAAGAAATGAAATACAGATGTCTGGTAGGCTCATATTAGTGGATTAAAGAATGGACTTTATATAAACATCTATTTATTCCTCTTCAAACTCCAATCCCAATTGTTTTGCAGCTTCTTTTGCATTCTTATACTGCTGCTTTGTTTCATCCAATGGACTGTTCTCTGTTGATTTAATTTTGAATTTTACATCAATATCTAACTTGTTGCCCGACATCGCAAATGGTGTAATAAAACAAGTAAATAATTCATGATATTTTTCCACTGGAACTTTGCCAGAGACCGTGATAGATTTAAACTTCTTAATGGTATCTTCTTTCCCACCTATTTTCCCACCTTCTGGCTCATCAACAGGACGTGTCCCACCATCTCCCTCTGGAGTATTACCGTCTTCTTTTTTGGGTTCGGGAATTACAGGGGCAGGTTTCTGGCTTTTATCGAGAAGATAATATGAGTTATTTGTAACCTCAAAATATGGTACGGATTCCTTGTAATAGACATGAGTAAATTCCTTCCCATCTCCTGATGCTATACAAAAGTCACCGTTAGTGCAATACCTAAGAAGGCTTGTTTGAACCGCACTTACCCCAGATATCATTGGTTTGTCATCAAATCTTATGAATGCTTCATACACATCTTTTGTTTTAATCGGATTCTCGACAGTCGGCAGCAAATTATTCGAACGAAGAATACCGAGACCAACTGAATCTAAGAGCCATTCTTCTTCTTTTAATGCTGCTAAGATGTAGTTATTCACCTGACTGTCCATGCTATCTTTAAACTGCTTTAAAAGCAGTTTTTCGAAGCCATTCTTTACCGAATGCTTTACAACAATAGAATACGCTGCCACCAAAGATTTTTCACTATCATTTGATGATTCTTTTATCCTGCGGTCAATGTCTTCCTTTTGGTCTTTCTCCAACTGACTTGCATAATCGCTTCGTATTTTGGAGCAAGCGAGATATTCACGAACATCTGATTGAAGTTTACCATAAGTTACCTCGGAACAAACAAGAAAGAGCATTGTATTTCGAAATATCCTCTCGCTGTTACCCTTTTTGGTTGCAATTTTTTCTATAACAGGCTTGGTATTCCCATTTAACTGGTCTGGATTTGCCAGATACTTTGGATGAAGAATTACAATAGTTGGCTTTTGCTGTTCTGGAATATCTTCAGATGGATTGACTATGACGTTAAAAAGCTGAATTCCTCTTGCCTTTTCATTAAGTCTTCTGATTATATCTGTTTCAATATAAGTATTTGATACATCGCCTTTTGCTTGGTTAATCAGGATATTTATGTTTGGCTTAGTATGAAACCAATATCTCTTATATCCATTTGGCGGATAATGAAGATATGCAGTGCCAGCCTCAAGTAGGTCAAGTGCGGTATGAATGTTGTGATGACTAAATGAATTCGGCTTTACAATTGATAACTTGAGTTCCTGAACGCTCGTCCCCTTATTTGAACCAGTACTTCCAAAACTTCCAAGCAAAATAGTAGCTGCCAGTCCTTCTGCCAAATTATAATCACCCAACTCTTTCTTTGACTTATCAATACGAAAGGCGTTTGAACTTTGTCCTGATACATCAGCCGTTATGACAGCATCATAACCATTCCCATATAGTTTTTTTAGTTGCCCTGAAAGAGCATCGAGATTGGCAAAGTTCACATCCGATGTATGGATTAACGCATTTGTTCCTGTCAGAGATTCTTGCCGTCTCCAAAGGTCTGTGACAATGGATGCCAATAATCTCAACACGCCTCTGGTTCTTTGGAAATTGTGGTTGCTTGCCCATTTAATGCGAAACACATCAATTAATTCAGGATGGAATGGATACGATTTTTTTATGCGTTCCTTGTATTCTAAGCGAGGTGCATATTCTGGAACTTCAGATTTCAATTCAGTGTAAAGTTCAGAATACTTGCTTACTACATTATTAATCACATCTGTTGAGCCAATATTTTCGAATAACCTGTAACGTATAACTTCAAAAATTTCCTCGTCAGCTACTGGTTTTGTATCTGCTCCAACTCTTCCAAGTCTGCTTGAAAGGCTATTAAGAATTTGTGCTGCTCTTTCTGAATTAGCTACTTCTTCAACTGATGCAGGAAGAGTTGCTACCACAACACAGTTATTCATGTTTGCGACAGTTTCAGATAATTCCTGAATAAATGATACTGTTTGGTCTGAAAGTGTTGTATCACCTACTTGTAATCCTGATGCAACAACACAATAATCTGCTAATTCATCCAAGAGGATAAGGGCGTTTTTAGTCTTTTTCAATACCTTATTAAAAAGACCAATGGGTGCGGTTCGGTTCTCATCGTTTGGTCTAATTACTTCGTACCCTTCACTTCCTGCTAATTGATATGCTAATTCTCCCCATAAAGTGCGAATAGTAAATCCTTCTTCCACTACTCTTCCTTGAGTTGGATTATTAGTTCTATTTGTAAAAACAGCAACTGAAGCATTTTCAAAATTGGGTCTGCCGATATAATCCAGCAGGCTTTCAGTATGAAGTAAATTGCCAAGTTTTGTGCCTGATTTTGCAATGTGATAAAGAGAAATCAATGTGTGGGTTTTACCACCCCCGAAACCTGTTTGCAGAGAGATTACCCTGTTTTCGGCATCTTCCTCACCATTTAAGCCTTTAATTACCCTCTTAGCAATGTTTTTAAGACCTTCCGTAAAATATGTTTTTGAAAAGAAAACACTTGGATTCTGGTATACTTCTCGTCCATGACCAAGGACAACTTCAGCAAGATTTGCGGCAAAGACTGATTCATCAAGATTCCCCTGACGAATATCAAGATGTGGTATTACATTTTTAAACCAAGGCACTAATCCACGTGTTGACTGTGTCTCGTGAACAACTGTCTCAATGACTTCACCTTTTTGAAGTCGCTCTATCTCAACTTCTAATTCTTTTAATTTTAATATGTTGGCAATATCAACCATATTATCAAACGCCCTACGCATATCACGTTCCTCTACTTCTTGAAAATGATTGCATTTATGCCTTACATCAGCTATTTCCTGCAACCATGTTGGAAGTTTACTGGTGTCCTTTCCAAAATCTGGTTTTATTAATTCTTTGTACTTTATGGCGAATGATTTCAAGTGGTGAAAATCAATCAGATTAACAGGTGGAGTACCGTTCCCGATACCCAAATCCCAATTTTCCTTTTGTCCATCACTCAATGCTTCATAAAACCATTTATCCCATTTATCACCAGCCTGTTCAGTTATTCTTAACACTATGTATGGTCTGAACGCTTCAATGAATAAACCAAGTGCTTTAAAAAGTGATTCTTTTGTCATTTCAATTTGATATTAAAACAGTTGACCTTGTGCTTCAGCAGACTGCTGCAAATTTTTACTTTCTCGAATAAGGCTGTCTTTATTTAATATAAGACCAGAAGCCTGTTTATAATCATCACTACCCTGCGGTAAGATTTCGCATAGTGATGTAATTACACGCCAAAATGAGTTATCAGGAGAGGCAGCAACCTTAGCAACATATGCAAGTAATGCATTCCTGTTTGCTCCCTCATATAATGCCATTGCTTTATGGACAAAATCAATAATGAAGCTGTGACTTCCTTCACCGATTCTATGATTTAACTCAAGACGTTCCTTATATCGTGCTAATTCTTGCTTATTGCCCTTCTTAATAAAAAGATTATGCGCAAATAAATCAGAAACATTAATCGTCAATCCTACACGTGCAAATTTTGCCGCATCATCAAACTCGCTTTCAGTAAATCCAAATAGCTGCAGCCATCCAATGTAAAATTTTGTGAATTCATCTCCATCAAATCCTTTTAGTAATGAGTTGAAGGCAATTTCCTTAGCCATTTCAAGTAACTCGACAACGGTAACCTCACTTCCATCTGCTTTTTCCACCTTTTCATATAGACCAAAAACACTTACTGCCTGACCAAAACAAGCTGTGAGCAAATCCGCTCCTCTAAACCCAAGATGATAAAGTCCGTCAACTTCTATTGATACTTTTTTCTCAATTGCTTTCTTAACCTCTTTATAATAACCAACTCCACCTCTCAGTATTGGCTTACAGGCTACTGTGACCGAAGATGCTAAAAAGCCTTTATTCGTCTTCAATGCGGCTGTAACTTCTGTTTCTACTGCCCAGCTACCTGTTATGTTCATCCTTGCCCCAAGTATTGAATTGCACAATGTAGTCCATGCTTCAGTGCTCTGATGAGCAAACATTATTGATACAACTCCTGTGGTTTGATATTCAATAGAAGTAAAAATATTCTTGAGTTTGTTTTCGAAGTGTTTATTTGCAGCTTCTCTACTTCCCCCATGATGGTGTTTTAATGCAGTGCATTCTTCTAATTTTGGAGTTTGTGGAAAAACAAAAACTTCTGGATAGTAATCACCTAAAAGCCTCTTTAGCCACAGGTAAAAATAGTCTGAAATATCAGCATATGCTATCGCATCATAATATGGTGGGTCAGTTATTACTGAGTCAAGACTTTTGGCTGAAAATTGGTTGATATCTCCACTTGAGGAATTATTTATTACAGAATTAAAACAGTTTTGAGATTCTTCATTAATATAACTTAATATATAATCAAGCTGTCCCAATGCCCCATTTGTTGAAATCGAAAACGGGTTAAGTTCGGGATAATCAAAACTCATGGAAACGGATTGCCTTCCAAATAAGTGCTCAACAGTTTCTTGAAGATAATGCCATTTTCCATAGGACGAACTTCGCAAAGCAATTCTATCAAACCAGATAGAAAGAAAAGTACAGATTGCTATTTTATATTCTTCATTTTCAAATTTTAACTTGGCAAACTCTTTACTAATAATTCGCTCAATAGTTGTCAGAGATATAGCTTGTCTATTATTATAAAGTTGTTCCCATTTTGTTATTCCCCAACTAAATGTATCTCCGCCAGCGGAACATGGATGCATATTACCTTTGGGAATTTCATTACAAATTGGTAATGAATCCATTAATTCAATATTCCTCTTGTCGGCTATCTTGTATTTTCTTCCTGAAGGAGAGTCATAAACAATAACCAATAATCTATCTTTTATGCTGTTCCTTATAAATTGTTCTTTAAGATTTGAAATATCTGTTATGTTACCACAGCAAGGACAGTTTACATTGCCTCTGTTAATCCAAGGCTCTATATTACCTTCTCCTCTTTCAATAGAAAACTCAATTTTATTATTATCAATCTTAGGTCTGAGATATATTTTTCTCTTCAGGTCATTCTTGGAGTTTCGAGGATTTGAGATATAAAATTGCTTCAATAAAGGGATTTCAGCAGCACATGTTGGGTTGCTACATGTTGCAACCTTTGCCCATAAATAAGCAAAAGGTACATCTTCATTATTTTCACTTGGGTATAAATGTCCAAGTTCTTCTTGCATTTTCGACAATAATTGATTAGCATAAAAACTTAAATCAAATGCTAACCGATTCTCAATGTAAATTGCTATAGCTTCCCCATTCTTTACAATTTTGTTTTTCTGGGGTTGCTTCTTCCATGACTCTTCATCGTACTGCTTAATGAACTCATCTTTGCTAATAATAATAGGTTTGCCATATTTTTGTGGAAATTCCAAACTTCCTTTTTGAATGATATGGGCAACAGGATTAATGTCGTTTCCAAAACTTCGACAACCCAATCGTGATGCCTCTAAAGGAATTGCGCCCCCGCCAGCAAAAGGGTCAAATACCTTGGGCATCCTGCTCAAAAAATAATTAATAGCATTGTGCAGAGTAATTTCTTTCTCTTTTATGATGTCGCCACCAAGGTGTCTATTATGAATAGTGAATAGTTTTCTTTCAGCATCCACAATCGCATTGAACGATTGGTCAAATTCAGTTATTAAGTGGTTAGTATCTAATCCGTTAGCCGAGTTATATGCAACCCATATTAATTTTCTCGCCTTGTTAATAATTTCTATATTGTTTTTGTTTTCACATTTTATTAAGCAAGCATCGCTAAGTTGGTCTTTCGTATCAGTCTTTTTCCCCAGTCTTTCATTTAGCAAATATCTTTGTGAGAATTTTCCTATAAACATCAAAAGTCTGTTACGAAGATTATCTTCCATTATGTCATTAGCTGCGGTATAAGGAATATCCTCATATGGTTTATATGGGTCTCCTGCATTGTTCTGCTTTCCCAGTATAATTTCAACAGCATCCTTAAATGATTGGGGACAGTTTTTATCCAAAGGGTCAGGTACTAAACTGGCAAAAACAACTGCACGACATACTGGAAGAGGTCTTCTTGCCCACCAAAGATGTAATGTTGAGATATGACCATGTCTTATTGATTTATCACGTACACTTTCTGCCGATATTTCTTTAATCGGCATAGCTACTTCAATCAGCTTTTTTGGTTGTTCCATTATCAGACAATTTTTTGTTTCCATTCTTCCATCGGAAGAAAATACTGAACACCTTTTGATTTTAATTCAAATTTCAAAGTATTTGCTGGATTCTGAATACGATATAATTGTGGAATCGTTTTACAATCCATAACCATATATAACCAAGCTGCATCACCTAACTGAGCCAACCTGTTCATTTCATTTTCTGAAAGCATAACTCCGCCTTCAGCACTTCGTCCTTTTACTTCAATATAACGCTTAAATTCATCTGGACTGGTTGAACGAATATCATAACCTTCATTGTTTTTTGACACATCTTCAGGTCTCCATCCATCTTCAATTTCATATTTCATTGCCACATCCATTGCAATCGCTTCAACTTCATCATCTCTGCTCATCCCATATGCGTTATGGTATTCAACTTGAGATAATGGGACTACATATGCGCATCCGAGCACTTCAGGTGCTTTTGGTGATAATTGTGCCATAAGGTCAAGACTGTCCAAGCGACTTCTTTTCTTGGCAATTAATTCATTAATTCGTTCCTGCTTTTTCAATATTTTTTCCTGTGCTTTCATGTCACCAATCAGTACTTTACCCTGCAGTTCCTGAATATCAATCTGCATGTCCATTATGACGTGAGTAAAAGCAGTTTCCAAATAATCTTTTCTCCGTTCAGTATCCTCTGATACTCGTTTCTTAGTTTCTTCGAACTGGTTAAGCGTTATGGATTCGAAACTCCATGCTACAACAGCATCTTGATTAACAACTTCTGGCGGTTCAATTGGCTTTGTAAACATTGCTGGTGGATGCAAATCAATAAACTTAGCAGGTGAGGTGATTTGAAAATCGGTATTGTTTGATTTCTGCACAAGCATAAGCCTTTCATCAGCAATGCTGTCAGTATCCTTATGTGGACGGTTGTCGGTAATTTGTGATTTAACAAAGAATGCGAAATAGTCTTCCTTATCGATAGGAGAGATTAGAACTGTGCCTTTCAGCATGTCTTCCCGATATAAGCTGCGGATTACTTTTACAAGACTATCAAATACTGGATTACTTGGATTAATGTAATGCACCTTCCCCAAGTCACCGATGTTTAAATATTCGAGGAAAACCTGTTTGTCAAAGCAGAATTGTATTTGCCTGATGGTGTCCGCAAATATGTTATAATCATGCCTCAGTGTTTGAGCCAGCACATCAGGCAATTTATCAATCCTAAAAATTGATTTCCTGATTTCCGTGAATTCGCCACCAATATGTTTAAATGCTTTCTCGAAGAACAGACGGATATAAATTGGCTGCAAACGCTTTTCATCTGAATGTTCTTTTAGTATACGAGCGTCTTTAAAATCAATTGAACTATGCGCCAGCTTTTCTTTCTGTTCTGTAATTTTTTCCTTGAATTGTGCCTTTAATTGCTCGTCATCTTGGGCGAGGAATTCGTCCAACTTACTTTGCTTTCCTGCAAAAACGGAATTCATAACCTCGTCCAAGCTAACATCTGCTAAGACGTCTTGAATAACATCATACACCCTGTCATCTCCCATGCTGTCCCGAATGACATCAAGTTTGGTGAGAAGTGTTTCAAGAACCCTGCCTTCTCTGGTGTTGCTTGCTACAACATTGAAAACCAAAACATCTTCCTTCTGACCAAACCTATGAATCCTTCCCATACGCTGTTCAAGCCTGTTTGGATTCCAAGGGATGTCCCAGTTGATAAGTAATCTGCAGAATTGAAGGTTAATACCTTCTCCTGCTGCATCTGTGGCAATTAAAATCTGTGCATCAGGTGTTGCAAACTTCCATTGTGCTTCCCTTCTTTCATCAACCGTTTTACCGCCATGTATGGTCACAACTTTATAACCACCACTTTTTGAAAGCCTTTCTTCGAGATAAATTAATGTGTCTTTGTGCTCTGTGAAGATTACAAGTTTTTCGCCATCAATTACTTTTTGTGAAATCAACAGCCTCTGAAGTTCCTTGAATTTCTGCTCTTCTTGATATCTTTTGTAAAGGCTATCAGCCATATCGAACAGCCTTTTTACTTCCTTGGCTTCTTCATAGATTTCCTGTA
>CAYWXN010000055.1:0-9460 GCA_964462075.1 uncultured Ruminiclostridium sp.
ACAGTGATACCCGTAAAATAATGCTTTAATATTTGATCATATGTATATCCGTTTTGAGCGAATCCTTTTGCACCTTCCTGACTCATACCTATAGCATGGCCCCAGCCTTTCCCGGTTAAAACAAAAGTCCCGGTCGATACATTTCCGGTTATTATTGCTGAATTATCCGAACCCATAACTTTAATTGGACCCGATGCTGATAAAATATCATAAACCCCCGAAGAAGTCACGGCTTTATTTCCATAAATATTTAGTGTAGATTTCCCGTCTGCCGATATAACCGATGTTGTACCTGAACCGGAACCCGAGCCTGATGAATTAATTGTAAACATACGACTTGGCAGATATCCGCCGTTTTCTCCGAGAATAATACGTATATCTTCGTTGCTATATGTTATAGAGCCGCTTGTTCCGACTATTCTGAGTTTCTTAACTCTTCCGGCCGGTGTATATTCGTCAGCCACCATCGTTACTATATCTCCGATTTCAACACCACTTATAAAAAGCTTCATTTTTATGTCGGCGGCGGTAAATGTTCGTGACCAGTTATAATTATAAGAATTCTCGGCTTCATATGGATCAGCTACACTTTTTAAATACGGTACATTCGATCCCCAAACATTAATATTATCCTCGGTCATTCCACCGCTGGAACTAAAATAGTGCATGGATATTAGGTTTCCGTTATATAGGGCTTTTTTACCTTTTGTCTCGTCCACCGCCTGATTTGTAGTTGCTTTTTCGTCGCTATATCCCCCGTAGACCTGTGAGGAAACAGTATTAACAACGTCAAAATCCCATTTTTTATAACTTCCCATAGACCTGTATGCAAAGGTTCTTGCCGCTACTGCTTGTGCCTTCAATGCTTCAATCGGAGCATAGGATTCTATCTCTCTGGGAACAACTCCATATAAATAATGTTCAAGATCTACGATATTTATTACTGTCATATCACTGTCCGAAAAACGCCTGAGTTCTATTTCGCCTCGATATTGCTTACTGTTAACCGATATTAACTGAGGATTATTTGAGCTGTTTGGTCGGATGGTCAGTTTCAAATTTGCATCACCAAAAATAAGCAGTGGCTCAAAGCTGCTGTTATATAGAATTATTCGTGTATTCGACTGATTAATTACCTTTAATATTTTCCCACCAAGCTTGGAATTAATATTCGGTATATCTTTGCTAGTTTTGTCGGAATCAGAATAAAATCCGGTCCAAACTGACCAACCATCTTCTAAAACAGGATATGCTATAACACCTGCAGCCCTATAATCACTGCACAATTTTTGAGCAGAGGCTAAATCCGCTACCTTATCCCCAATCTGAATATGATATGGGCCATATGTTTCTCCATCAAAAGGCATACCTTCATTTGGATTATACTCAGAGATTACTCCGGAAGAGGATTTAATAAAATATGCGTCTTTCCTGAATATTGACTGAGCTCCGCCTATCTCTGTCAAAAGAGTATTAAACTTATTATCCTTATAATAGCCAATCTCAAGGCCGGATTTAGTTGATAATGCAACACTGGAGGCTGAAGCGCTCCCAAAATAAAGTCCTACTCTGATATTTTCCGGATATGTCTTTGCAAATGCCCCATTGTTTTGAAAAGTCAAAAAAACAAGACACAGAACAATTATTACGGCCACATAACGCCATGATTTTTTCGGCATAAGCATACCTCGCTATTTTTTTCTTTAGTAGCTACGCATAGGCAGAGTTTTATATATTCTTACTTAATTATACCCATTTAGACCGCCTATGTACATAACACAAATGAAACATTATAAATAAGAAATATTATTGCAATATAATGTCTGATTAACGTGGAGTAACCGCTGCCGATGTCATGTGTGAAGCGGAGCATGAATCTAAGCAGTGTAAAGCAGAGTGTTCTTTTTTTTGTATCTTCTATGTGTTATTATTGATGTTACTCATTACTCTTAATTTGGGGGCTTATTATGAAAGTAACGGCTGTTAAAACAAAACTAATAGAGGCAAATAAATATACTTTGACAGAAGTTTTAGCTGAGTCCTTGGATGATCTTTCCGAAGACACTATCGTTGCGATAAGCTCCAAGGTAGTATCATTATGTGAAGGAAATGTTTTGCCTTTAAAGGATATTTCAAAGGACAATCTGATAGAAAATGAAGCTGATCGCTTTATTCCCAAAGAATACAGCAGATACGGCGTTTATTTGACGATCAAAAAGGGGTTGTTGGTACCTTCCGCAGGTATAGATGAATCTAATACAAACGGATATTATGTTATGTGGCCAAAGGACCTGCAAAAATCTGCAAATTACTGTTGGGAGTTTTTAAGAAAAAAGTTCGGACTAAAAAACATTGGGGTTATTATAACCGATAGCACTACTTCTCCTCTTAAATGGGGAGTTACAGGAAAAGCCATTGCTCATTGCGGTTTTAAGAGTGTAAATTCAAAGATAGGCGAAAAAGACCTATTTAATAAAACCCTTAGGCAAACCCGAATTAATGTTGCCGACGGGCTTGCTGCCTCGGCGGTTTTGTGCATGGGTGAATCAATTGAGCAAACTCCTGTCGCTATAATAGAAGACGTACCCTTTGTGGAATTTCAGGATCATGCGCCTACCCCGGATGAGCTTAAATCACTTAGAATAGAGATCAAGGATGACCTTTACGCACCATTGTTGGAGAAAGCCCCCTGGACCACTTAAAGATTACTGTCTTGCTCCGTTTTTAGCCAGCAGATCTGCCCTGTCATTAAGTTCTATTCCTGTGTGGCTGTCAACCTTATGCCATGTAATGGATATATCGCATTTATCTATATATTCCTTAAAGCCTTGGGTCATTGGAGTATTGGTTTTAAATTTTCCCGTTGCCCATTTTTCAATATTCTGAAAGTCATACAACATAGTAATCTCTTTCACTTTCTCTTTTTTACACCATTCCAGAACCTCAATAACGGCCTGAATTTCTCCTCCTACCTGCCTTGATGTAAAGGCCTCCTCTACCTTACCCGATAACTCGGCCACAATCTTTCGGTCTCTTAGAATTACAGCTCCGAAACCTGTGCATCCTTCTATAAAAGATCCGTCCACATAAGCATAGTAAAGAGTAGAAACCATTATGTCCGGCGCACTTGATTTTAGTTTATTAGAATTTTTCTTTTCTGAATTACTTTTTTCTTTGAGCTTATCGGACTGGCCTAGTAAGTCAATAATCCGGTTGAATTGTTCTTCGGGTAAATCCGAATCTCTCCTAAAATTATGGGTTTGCTTTTTAGGGCTGTAGTCTATGATTAGCTTACCAAGAGCTTTATCATTCTCGCTCACTTTTATTTTTAACATATAATCTCTGATAAGAGCTATCTCAGGCTCTAATCCAGATTTTAAAAAGCTTTGTTCCAAGGAATTATATATAGAAACAAGCTCATCCTCGCAAATATACGCCATATTAGTTTTTTCTCCCAGCTTTTTACTCTATCAAAGATATTTTAGCAGAACATCATGATTCAGGCTATAGAGTATGGCATCTTCCCGGGTAATAAAACCTTTCTTATATAACTCACTGATATCATTATCCATACTCTGCATGCCATAACTCTTGCCGCTATGAATTACAGAGTCAATCTGGTAGGTTTTATTTTCCCTGATAAGATTCTGTATGGCATTATTAGAGCTCATGATCTCAAAAGCAGCCACTCTTCCCAGTTTTTCCGATGGAAGCAATTGTTGGGAAATAACAGCCTTAAGAACCGTTGAAAGCTGAATACGAATCTGATGCTGTTGATTGGGCGGAAATACATCTATTATCCTGTCAATTGTCTTTGCCGCTCCCAGAGTATGAAGAGTGGACAGAACCAAATGTCCCGTCTCGGCAGCGGTCATGGCAATTGAGATGGTCTCAAGGTCCCTCATTTCCCCTACCAGAATTACATCGGGTGATTCTCTCAAAGCCGCTCTTAATGCCCGAGCATAGCTCTGGGTATCCTGACCTATCTCTCTTTGGTTAACAACACTCATTTTATGCTGATGAAGATATTCTATGGGCTCTTCAAGGGTCAGAATATGACATTTTTTTGTACTGTTAATCAAATCTATTATACATGAAAGGGTTGTAGATTTTCCGCTCCCTGTCGGCCCTGTTACCAATACAAGACCTTTATTAAGCTTATGCATCTTAAGTACAGAATCGGGAATTAATAAATCCTTAGGATTTGGCAGCTCTGTGAATACAAGACGAATCGCCGCCGCCAGAGACCCTCTCTGAATAAAAGTATTTACACGGAATCTTCCCAGTTTGCTCATTGAGAGTGAAAAATCCTTATCACCGGCGGCAATAAAGGCATTAAAGGTCTCATCATTTGTAAAAAGCTCACGAACCAGCCTTTTTGTATCTTCCGGCATTAATATTCTATCCCCGGCAAACTGCAATTCTCCCTTGACCTTTAATACTGGGGGAACCCCCACAGTTATTTGCAAATCAGACGCATTACTATTCACGGCAATTTTAAGCAGTTTTTCCATGCTATATGAAGTATTTTCCATTATGGTATCCCTTCCCATAAATCTACTGTATTATTTAATTCAAAAGGCTCCTGCCAGAGTCTCCACTCTGTAATTGAGCATATTTCGTTGATTTTGCTTTCTGAAGTCGGTTGGCTTATTAATAGCCTTATTTCAAGAAATCTTCGTCTGGAGTTTTCTTCTAAAATAATAGTACGTTCTATGGTCATTGACATGGAACCATCATCAAAATTAAATGAGCGAATAATATTTTCTCCCAGAAGAATATCAAGATTATCAAAAAAGGATTCGGGCCTGTCACCAGAAACAATAAGTGCATCATTTATGTTGCTTTTCACATCATATAAAAAACGTTTTCCTTCCGAATCAAGCATATAATAGGTTTTATTATTATTTGCATTCTTTTGGGACAATCTCAATTCAGATGCAGAGCTTGTTATGCTTAAAAGAGCAAACACAACTAATGTCACCAAAAGCAGTGAAATTAATATAGTAGAGCTTCCGTTTTGAGATTTCAGCTTAATTTTCATTTGTTTTCACCCCAGTAGGACATATCTTCAACAATTACCGAAATCTTATAAATTTCATGTTCTTCGTTCTTTTCCAAGGGATAGGGTTTTAGCCTAACAGCTCTTAAATCAAGATGCGACAAACCTTCCTGATCATCGGACAATTTAACAATATCGCCATAAACAGCATACATGCTATCAGAATCCTTAACTGAACGTTCCCAGTTATCATTGTAATATATGGTAAATCGGCTTGCTTTTTCAGATGGGTTTATTTCTTGAAATTCTTCAATAAGAGCATTGGTTTCTAAAACAGCGCAATCAGTATCAAGAGCCTTTTTATGGTTAACTTCAGATGCTATGAAAAGACGTATTATACCGACTGCTAATACGGCTAAAACTCCCACTGCAATAATCATCTCTATTAAAGTAAACCCTTTTTTCCCTGACCTCACAATATATCTCCCACTATTTCGATCTTACTTTTGCTGTGCTTTTATAAGATTTAAACCCGTTAATGCCAACACTTGTTAAAATTATTTGCTCATCACGGTTATATTCAATCTTAAAATCATCAACTTTTGCAATTATCTGGCTAACATCTGAGGATGGTTCTTCATGCTCCAGAACCAATGCTTCCATCAGGTATCCCGAACTGTAATAAATCCATGTTGCGTAACTTTCGCCATTTATATTTTCATATATAACCAAAGCATTATTACCGGTAATAGGTTCAGGCTTTACGTCAATACCACCGATAATATCGTTCTGACGAATTTTTGTAGTTATAAACGAACTGGCAACTCTAAGTTCGGTGCTTTTTTCTTTAGCATCATTCAATCTTTGGTACGCTCCAAAGGATGACAAGGAAAGGCTAAAGCAACCCGCTCCCAGCAATATCAAAAGAAGCATTGCACAGAGGGTTTCAATAAGAACACGACCATTATCTCTTTTTAAAGCTTTTTTATTAAGAACCTCTTTCATAAACCTCCACATATGGCATTACATTTGAAGCAAATATCTCATAATAATAAAAATACTTGTCTTCATTCAGAATAAGGCCATAATGCTCACTTAAATACTCTAAATCGGGAGGATAGCTTCCCTCAAGGGCATAACACTGCACACATGCACGCTCGATGGCCTCTTTTATTCTATCGGGTTGAGCGTCATTGCTGTTTTTCCAGAACTCATCCATGGATACAACCGAAACCACAGCTACAATTATGATAATAATCAGGAGAAAAGGCTGAATCCATTTAAAAATATTGCTTTTAAACATATCAGGCCCCCTATCCGATAGAAGACATCATACCGATCAGCGGTAACAGAACAGAGAGAAGCACAATTCCCAAAACTACAGACAGTATTGCAACTAATGTAGGTTCAATGGTTTTACTGAAGTTTTTCAAGGAGATTTCCGCTTCCTTGCCATAAACCCTTGATAATTTCTGCATAATACCTTCCAGATTACCGGAACGTTCTGCTGTCTTTATCATTCTTGAAAAAAGTTCGGGGAAAATATCGGTGTCTCTGATCGTATCCGAAAACGACTCACCTCTTGTAATCTTTACAGATGATTCTTCTAACCGCTGAGTTACATATTTATTATCTATCAGCCCTTTAACCGCACTAAAACTGTCTATTATGTTCATACCGCTTTGTGTTGTCAGGCTAAGGCCTTGCCCTATCCTGTATGCTATTATTTTACGATACAACAAACCGGTAATTGAGTTCTTAACCTTTAATCTATCAAAAGCAAACCGTCCTTTTTGTGTTTTAGTATAAATGATAATGGCCAGAATAACCGGAATCAATATTACTATAGACCACAAAAATATCCTTTCAAGAGATACAGTAAAAGAGAAAAGTGCTTTTGCTTCTTTAGGCATTTGGCCGCCAAGGTTTTCTACAATTTCGCCGAACATAGGTATAACCTTCAGAACTATAAGCCCGATCACGCCCATCATCAGTAAAGCTAGTATAACAGGATATGTAACAGCATTTTTTATATCTTTATTCAGGTCTGATTCCTTTTCATAATAAACCGATAGGTTTTCCATAACAGTATCAAGCATACCCGTTTGTTCACCAATCTTAATCATATGCAGCATGTAATCCGGAAAGCTTCCTTCCTCTATAAAAGCCTGATGCATTGTCATGCCGTTTATCATTTTCTCTGAAATGATTTCCATGGACTTTTTCATTTCCGGATTACTTATGTCTTCCGAAAGTAGAGGTATTCCCTCCAAAGGACTTACTCCCGATTTAAAAACAAGTTCCATCTGATGGCAAAGCAATGAAAGATCCATTTCACTGAAGGTTCTTTTCTTCATAATCTTCACTCCGTTTTTAGGTGTGATTTAATTATCCATTATTATAACATTTTTTGGAGACAAAAAATACGATTTAGCGACAAAATTATCAAGGGCTGTCTCAAAATTGTTTGTCATACTAAGCGAACTGTCACTCTGTGCAAAGCGAAGAGTCTTCCAGCCTGAGAAAAGATCCTTCACTACGTTCAGGATGACACAATCCACTTCTTTAGACAACCGCTTAAATTTTTATTTGTTCAATTGCCTCTTCAGATCCCTTACATACATCCTTAACACATCCTTCTTCCATGGGAGAACGAAGTCCCGAGGTTTTAAGAAGCTCTGTAAAGGTCATAGTGCCCGCTTTCTTGCTAAAGCTGAGATACTTTTCCCAAGCGGCTTTATAATCTTCAGACATCAGATTTCTAAACTGCAGAGCGCAGGTCTGTGCCAAGCAATAATCAATATAATAGAAGGGTGAGCTGTAAATATGAGTTTGAGCCTGCCAGCGCCCTCCGTTTCCGAAGAATGAATCATACTCATAATCTAAATCGGGCTGGTATTCACTTTCTATCTGTTTCCAGACAGCCTTTCGTTCGTCGGGTGTCATATCGGGTTTCATGTATACTTCATGCTGAAATTCATCTACAGCACAGCCATAAGGAATAAAACTAAGTGCAGATGCTAAATGCATATATTTATATTCTTCTACCCTTTCTCCGAAAAACATCTTCATCCACGGCATAGTAAAAAACTCCATGCTCATGGAATGTACCTCACAGGTTTCCATCGTGGCTGTTCTATATTCACTTATTTCTATATCCTTGGCTAAATAGCCATTAAGCGCATGACCTGCCTCATGAGTTAAAACATCAATATCGCCGCTGGTTCCGTTAAAGTTAGCAAAAATAAACGGTGATTTATAATCGGGAATATATGTCATATAGCCGCCTGAAGCTTTTCCTTTACGACTCAGACAATCTAAAAGCTCATTTTCCAGCATAAAACGGAAAAACTCACTGGTCTCATTTGAGAGCTCATCATACATTTTTTGCCCTTCTTTAAATATTTCTTCCGGGGTACCTTCTGGTTTTGGATTTCCATCCTTAAAATACAGTGGTAAATCAACAAAGGTAGCCTTTTTAAGCCCCAGTCGCTCTCTTTGTTTTTCATGAAGCTTTTGTGATAGAGGAACCATGTATTTCTTTACCTGTTCCCTAAAGATAGATACTTCTTTCGGTCCGTAACTGTTTCTTCCCATTCTAATATAACCAAGCTCCACATAGTTCTCAAATCCCAGCATTTTAGCCATATTGGTGCGTACTTTTACTAATTTGTCATAAATCTCATCAAGCTTTGTCTTATTTTGTTCAAAAAATTCTGTGCGCTTTTTAAAAGCCTCTTTTCTGATCTCTCTATCAGGCGACTCCATATACAATCGAAGTTGAGACAGATTTAGTTTCTTCCCATCAAAATCAAGCTGTGCCGAGGCTATTAATTTAATATATTCACTTACCA
This sequence comes from uncultured Ruminiclostridium sp., assembly GCA_964462075.1. Lineage (GTDB taxonomy): Bacteria > Bacillota > Clostridia > DSM-8532 > DSM-8532 > DTU059. Next base: position 8,857 of record CAYWXN010000055.1, read on the forward strand.
GCCTGTTTTCTTCTTGTAAATCAGGTATTATTACCGGATCAATAGCCTTGAGTTCAAGCTCAGCATTCTCAAAGAGTAGCTTCCCAAGCTTCTTCTCCAACTCTCTTCTATAATTTGACGACACAAAAGCTCTGTAGAATTCTGCAGTTGAGTTTTCTATCAGCGGGCTGTTCTCGTCAAAGAAATCCTTTTCCCTGTCATAGAAATCATCCTCTGTGTTCATTGTATTACGGATATGAGCTATGGTACTCAATGTACTTAATTTATCCGATAAAGCCGTAAACTCCTTATGCGCCAAAAGCTGTTCTTCATAAGATTTTGCATTCTTTACTTTTTCGATGAGCTTATTCACTTCGTCTGTATAAGCTTCAATATCAGGTCTCTTATATAGCATATCCGAAAATTTCATATAATCTTTTCTCCTCTTTTTTAAAGTATACAATGTATTAGGTGTTCCTCAATATTTCCTGTCTACCTTTTAATTATACTAGCATAATGATTATTGAATAACAATTTTGAATATTATAAGAGATAAAATACTTTATTAACGACATTCTTGACAAAGTACTAAGTCATTTGTATAATAATAAAGTCGCTTTTATAT
>CAYWXN010000056.1:0-9434 GCA_964462075.1 uncultured Ruminiclostridium sp.
AAAAAGCAAATACTGTTACGTTTAGCACCAACTCTTTGGAAAGAGCTGGCCGCTTGGGCTGAGGATGATTTCCGCTCTATAAACGGGCAGATTGAATATCTTCTTTCAGAATGTGTTAAGCATCGTAAAAAAACTGGCTCCGTCATAGATTAATCTATCATCGACAGTTATATATTTAAGACAAATAAAAAAGAGTCTCTTTGGCATGGGAGACTCTTTTTATTTTTTTTGCAGATTGAAAATTACTCTTCTAAAATCAATGATACCCCGTATCTAAGAGTTTCTTCATCTATTCCCCCCTCAATTCCTCCTGCGATATATCCGTCTTTATCTATAAATAAAGTGGTTGGCAGCGAACGAATGCCATAGGTTGCCGCAGCATCCTGTTTCGTGTCAAAGAGCACATTGAAAGTAAATTTGTTGTCCTCTATATGCTTCTTTCCTTTTTCTGTTGTTTCTCTATCTCCGTCAACCAAATCCACCATCAAAAACAACAGCTCATCTTTTGGGTATTCCTCCGATACCTTGTTAAAATGGGGCATCTCATCTTTGCACGGTGGACACCAGCTGGCCCAGAAATTAAGAACTATCGGAGTTCCTATATAATCGGACAGCTTTACTTCGTTTCCCTCATAATCCAGCACGGTAAAGTCCAACACCTTTATCTTCTCATCTTCCTGCGATTTTTGCTCTTCTTGATTACTTTCCCCATCATTGGGCTCTTCTCCTTTGGGCTCCTCCCCCGGTGCAGATGGCTCTGAATCCGGATTCTCAGTTTTAGGAGTTCGCGAGCTGGCTTCAGACGGCTTTTCAAGGGAATTGGGAGCCTTATACCTCTCTGTCAGATAATTATAGCCAAATACAGCTGCAAGAATTAACAATACAAATCCCGCAATATAGATTAATATTTTAATACTCTTATTCATCGAAGCCTCCTAGATAAAGCTTAAAGCTTTTAACTAAATTTTATTCACTAAAATGTAAAGACCGCCAGCAATTTCCCGAGTAAACCTGTCATCATGGCAATACCAAGTATGATTAATAAGCTTCCGGAAATAATATTTATAATCTTATAGTTTCTCTTTATAGAATCAAAAACACCCTTTAACTTATCCAAAATCATTGCTGAAAGTATAAAAGGCAGACCCAACCCAATTGAAAAGCTAAGTAACATAAGAATTCCCTTATAGCTTTCCTGAGAAGTAGCCGCCAACATTAACGCAGAGCCTAAAAAAGCTCCGACACAAGGCGTCCACCCTATTGAAAAAATAACCCCGAATAAGGCCGATGAAAAGAATCCCGGCTCTTTCTGCTTGTATCCGAAATTACTGCTTTTTGATAAGAACGAAAGCCTGATTATTCCCATATAGCTAAGTCCAAAGACAATAATAATGCCCCCGGCCACAATATTTATCCATTTAGAATACCGCACAAGTATGCTCCCAAGGGTACCTGCAAATGCTCCAAGCAAAACAAACACTGCCGTAAAGCCAAGTACAAAGCCTATTGCATTTTTTATTGTTTTTTTACCGTTCTCTTCTCCACCCGCAAAATAGGAAATATAAATAGGAAGTAACGGAAGCATACAAGGTGAAATAAACGCTATGATACCCTCTAAAAAGGTTATGAGATAATCCATATCAGGCTCCTTACATTTAATTTTTTAAATTATACTATATTCCTATATTTTTTTCCGTAACAAAGTAACATAAATACGAATAAAAAAATACCGGGGAATATTCCCCGGTATGGTATCGGTAAAATCAAAGTTTAATATCTATATTCTGCCCTAAATTTGGCTGAACACTTTGTTCCAATACTTTCAGCAAAGCTTCAGTACTTATTTCGGCATTTTCCATGGCCTTTTTCATAACAGACACGCCAACTTGCTGCATAAGCTGGCCTTGCTTCATCACTACAGACATTGCCGCAACATCCATAAAATCATCTCCAATGCTTATAATATAATAATACCACAACCATTAAGTTAATAAACAATTATAACTAAATTAATAGAACCTGTATTATCAGTTTTCTCACGGGCCGGCAGCGTAATAATGGGTGCCCGGCGTGCATTCCTTTGGAAGAAAGCCGGCAATAAACCACGGAAAATATCGTTGCATTTCATTCATTATATTCATGAGCGTATTGATATAAGGCGTATATATATATTTTAATACCATTTTGTCATCAATATGGTAATACCAGTTGAGATTAAATTCCTTTCGGCTTATTATTGTCATCCCCGAAAAATGATAGAAGATTAAAGGATTATCATCAACAAATATCTTTCCCTCTTTTTCTGTGACATTGTAATTTTGAATATTCCATAGTGCGGCATTAGCACCCTTACTACTTACCACATGGACACCCTGAAATTCTTCAGGCCAGCTTTCCACATACCTTTGATCCCCGAATATTTTTCTTGCTTTATCTTCATTTAGTGGACAATACAAAATGCATTGGGTTCTCCATTTAGTTACGGCATCCATAGCATTCACATCGTTTTTACAACCTACAAAGCCGGTGTTAAATACACCGGTGGAGCCATAATATTTTAGAAAATCCCGCGAATTCCTATGGTGAGTTAAAAATAGCGAAGCCGTCGGGTTCTCCAGAAATATACTGTCCGGGCTCGAAAAAAAGAAAAGATCCGCATCAAGATGTGCGAAATATTTACAGTCCGGATATTTCTCCATAACATAATGCAAAAATACCGGCTTCATTGTCCAACAGAATGCCTGAAATGGTCTTTCGTTCTTTATTCTTACAAGCATGTCACTCTCAATATCTTTTAACATTACAGGTACTATTTCTTCAATATTTATTTTATTTAAAATATGCCATACTATCTCGTTAACACAAAGAGTATATACTTTAAAATCATTGTGATTTGCCCTGAGCGAAGAGACCATTGAAAGATATTTAAATAAATGATCTTGAGAAACTACTGTCGAAAAATGATACTTACTCATAACTACCTCCTCTTCTCTGTCGATTTGCCTTTAACAGCCTCTCAAAATCTATATCAAAAGCCTGTTTAAACAATCTTGATAATCCCTTGATAAAGTAAGTAACGTCTTCTGTTTTTTCAATTTTCAATGTTTTTTTGACGTAATAGTCTAATTTATGGATAATTCTTAAAAAAACTTCTCTTCCGTCATCATCTAATGGAGAGAAAAGTCTTCTTCTGATTACCTGCAAAGCATCTAAGAATAGCTGTAATATATCGTGATACTCAATATTTGGAATCAATTTATATATATCCTTGACAATTCCGTTAAGGTTAACTCTGTTAAGACCAAGATTATCGCTCATGCACACTAAGGGAACATCAATAAAATATATATTGTTGTATTTATTACACATATAATTGATATTTACTACAAGATCGTCGGGCCGGTAATTTGCGGGATGTTCCTGGTGAAGGCTCAAAATGTGGTCGGCCATCACAAATTTGCACCCGGATTTATATAACCTTACCCCTAAATCGTAGTCCTCATAGCCATATCGTACTATATTGGTATCAAACATACCCACATCCATAACCTTTTGCCGCTCAACAGAAAGATTATTCGTTATGCAAAACCGCCAGGGTAAATAATAATCGGTAAAATTCCTCCCAAATTGCCTGATAATATCTTTCAAATCATTAATAAAGCCAAAGTCAAGATCAAAGCTGTATGGCAACAGCTCTTCACTTTTTACCCATTCTTCTTTTATGAGTGGATAGGCGTCCCAATATAGGGACAAACGATGGAGTCCGTGCTTCTCCCGAATTTTCTCAAAATTAAAAACCTGATTATCTGTAAAGTCTTTATAATAATATGTAAAAATTCTTTTCCAGAACAGTCCGCATACCACCATATCGGGCTGCTGATGAGCATCAAGATGTTGTTTAATAAAATCCTTCGATGCAATCATATCGCTGTCGTGAAAAATAAGAATTCCGCCTTCCGAATTTAGAACTCCCTCGTTTCTGCCATATGCAATGCCCCTGTTTTTCTCAATCCGAATGATTTTCATAGGATATTTAAGTTCGAAACTCTTGAGCATATCCATGGTATTGTCGTTGGAGCCATTATCAATCACCACAACCTCAACATCATCACCATCATAGCTCTGACAGTTCAACGCCATAAGGTTTAGATAAAGCCGTTCATTGGCATTGTAGGATGGTATTATAACACTGGCTTTCATATCTTATAAGCATCCTTCCCGAAAAATTCTCTATACCAGTCTATTGTCCTAATTAACCCCTCGTCTATTGTAAATGAGGGCTTCCAACCTAAAACCTCCCTCGCTTTTTTTGCCGAGAGATATTGGTGGATTATCTCGTTACTTCCCTGATTTAGAATAACAGGAGTCAAATCTGTTTTCATTAACGCAAGTATCTTATTTACAAGTTCCAGCACCGTGAGCTGAATTTCATTACTAAAGTTAAATGCCTGGCCCTCAAGGCCAAAATTAATCATCTTCTCAGCCAGAAGAAGATAGGCTTTTACCGCATCCTCAACATAAAAGTAGTCTCTTATAAATGTCCCATCGCTTCTAATAACAGGCCTTTCCCCTCGTAATATACTTTTTATTGTCTGGGGAATAATCCTGTTAAAATTAAGGTCTCCCCCTCCGTAAAGGTTACCGCATCGGGTTATGCATACAGGAAGACCGTATGTTTTATGATACGCCTGAGCTATTAAATCGGTGCAACTTTTTGATACATCATAGGGATGGCTGCCTTTAAGGGGCATATCCTCATGGTAAGGAAGCTGAATCTGATCCCCGTAAGCTTTGTCGCTTGACGCAACAACGATTCTTTTCACAAGTGGACTTCGTCTGGCAGCTTCTAAAAGATTATATGTACCCCTTATATTGGATTCAAAGGTTCCCATCGGATTTCTGTTAGCTATTCCCACAATGGCCTGAGCAGCTATGTGGAACACTGTATCAATTTCATATTCCCCGAGTATACGCTCCAGTAGGGGTTCATCTTCAATTGCACCTGAGACGATATTAATTCTTTTAAATTCTTCACCTTTATATAAATTCGATTTTGGCACATTATCCCTTACAAGGCCGGTAACATTGGCCCCCCAGGTTACCAGTTCCTTTGCCATATAACTTCCTAAAAAGCCGGTGCAGCCTGTCAGAAAGACATTTTTGTTATCCCAAAAACCCATGTTGCTACCACGCTTTCCATAAATATTCATCATTATTACATTCTTGATTAATTCTTAAAATATCGCTGTATGTATCGCAGGCGTTCCAATAGCCTTGATGGAGGTAGACTGCCAATTGGTTGTCTTTAGCAAGGTTTTTTAACGGTTCCTGCTCTAAAATACTGAATGTATCATCATTTATATAATCAAATATTCCGGGTTCGAAAACAAAAAAGCCTCCGTTAATAATGCCCCTGAAGTCTTCCTTTTCTGTGAAGGAGCTGGCTACACCATTCTCAACAGTTAGAATTCCATATTGCGTTTTTTTCTTAACGCCGGTTACTGTTGCGATTTTCCCCATTTTTCTGTGGTAAGAAAGAAGCTCATTTATATCTACGTTGGAGAGCCCATCACCGTATGTGGCTAAAAAGGTTTCATTTCCAATATAATCTCTTGCTCTTTTAATCCGGCTGCCTGTCATGGTTTCCATTCCTGTGTCCAAAAAGGTTATTCTCCAGTCCTCCTTATCTTCCAAGAGTTCAACGCTGTCTTTTTCGGTATCAAGTATGAAACTGTGATGCTTCCACCCATATTCCATAAAATACTCTTTTATTTTTTCTCCTTTATAACCTAAAAGAAGAATAAAATCATTATAGCCAAAGTGTTTATAATTCTTCATAATATGCCAGAGCATTGGCTTACCGCAAACCAAAGCCATAGGCTTAGGCATGTCCTCGGTTAGTTCATGCATTCTAAGCCCTTTGCCCCCGCAAAGTATAACGACCTTCATTTCTCCGCCTCCTGCGATGGTTGTACTATATAGTATCTTATGTGGCATCCTTCTCAAGGGTGAAAAAGCTTAACCTCATGTTATTTTCCGGCATAGATAGGGTAAAATATATTGAAGTATTAATGTTGGAGGAGATCATGGATAGTTTTATTTTCAATAACACAACCAAAATCATATTCGGAAAAGATACCGAGTTATCGGTAGGGCAGGAAACCAGGAAATACAGTAATAAGGTCCTGCTCCATTATGGCGGAGGAAGCATAAAAAAGTCCGGATTATATGATAGAGTTATAAAATCTCTTAAAGATGCAGAAGTCGAAGTTTTCGAGCTATCGGGAGTTCTGCCGAATCCAAGGCTTTCACTGGTTAACGAGGGTATCCGTATTTGCAGAAAAAATGATATCAATTTCATTTTGGCTGTTGGTGGAGGAAGCACCATTGACTCAGCTAAAGCAATTGCAGTTGGTGTTCCTTATGAGGGGAATGTTTGGGATTTTTATAACGGAATTAGCGAACCCCAAAAAGCTCTGCCTGTTGCTACTGTTTTAACAATTCCCGCAGCAGGCAGTGAATCCAGCCACAGCTCTGTTATCACTAACGAAGATGGATGGTATAAGCGTGGTTTAAGCAGTAATTATTTATATCCTGTATTCTCGATTCTGAATCCCGAGCTCACCTTTACGCTGCCGGATTACCAGACGGCATGCGGATCTGCAGATATTATGGCTCATATTATGGAGCGCTACTTCACTGACACCAAGAATGTTGAATTAACTGACAGGCTTTGTGAGGCAACCTTTAAGACGGTAGTTCATAACGTTCCCTTGGCACTGAAAACTCCTGATGATTATAATTACAGGGCTGAGATAATGTGGGCAGGAACAGTAGCTCACAATAATCTTCTTAACACAGGTAGATTAGGCGACTGGGGCTCCCATGACATTGAGCACGAAATCAGCGCTATATATGATATCGCACATGGAGCAGGTTTGGCAATAGTATTCCCCGCTTGGATGAAATATTTATACAGGCGTGATATTAATAGGTTTGCTCAATATGCACAGAGGATTTGGAATATCGACGACAACCTATTTGATCTTGAAGATGTGGCATTAAGAGGAATTGCCGCTCTGGAAAACTATTTTAATTCTATTGGTCTGCCTACCCGACTAAGCCATGTCAATATTGATGATACACATTTAGAGGAAATGGCAGATAAGTGTACCGCATCCGATACCCAGACAGTCGGTGCTGTTATGAAGCTAAATAAAAATGATGTACTTAATATTCTGAAGCTTGCTCTATAATGCCATTTGGCTATACATAGCAACAATACTAAAGACGGGGTGAACCCCGTCTTTTTATCTTTTTAAGCAGCTCATATTGCCCTGACGACGCCACAAGCAAGTCTTTTTCCAGCATTCCCCGCAGGCTGGGATCTGTAATCGTCAGGGTTTTGGTGTATTATTACTGTCCTGCCTATAATCTGAGCGGGGGTAAATCTATCAGTAAAGAAGGCTAAAAATGCATATCCATTGTTCCCAAATAGCACCGGCATATCCCCTGCATGTAATGGATGGGGCTCATTCGTGGGATTATAGTGACCCATAGCTGCTTTAAAAGGCTCGGAGGGATCGCCTGTTTCACATGTATTCCCCTCATGCAGGTGAAATCCGAAAGGATTAACAGGTGGTGTGCTGTTTGTAGGCGCAACGGTCTTAGGAAGATTGTATACCTCTGCTACTACCAATGTGCCGTTATGGGAAGAAAAGAAGCTCACCGTACCGGTAATTGAAGGTGCTAGAGGTCCTCCCGATATCACAGCCTTAGCAAAGGGTTTTTTATTTATTATTGTATTGGCAAAAAAATTTATGTTTTTTACTTTCATAACCTTCACTTTAAAAATTGATTCCGATATATTATATGCATAACAAATAAAAGAGGGACATGTGATTAGACCTAACTAAAAGGTTATTATAAAAGTGAGGACAAAAAACATGGCTAAGGAAATAGAACGTAAATTTCTGGTTTTGAATGATGATTACAAAAAAGATGTTGATGGGATACTTTATAAACAGGGGTATTTAAGCACAAACCCACAACGCACTGTAAGAGTACGATTAGTAGGAAACCAGGGTTATATTACTATTAAGGGCATTTCAAAAGGTGCTATCCGCACCGAATATGAATATCATATTCCACAAGAAGATGCGGAAGAATTATTCTTGTTATGCGAGATGCCCTTAATAGAAAAATATCGCTATTTTGTTTCATACAAAGGTAATACCTGGGAAGTCGATGAATTCTATGGTGAAAATAAAGGTCTGGTTATTACCGAAATTGAGCTGGAATCTGATAGTCAGGCTTTTGAACTGCCTTTGTGGGTAGGTACAGAGGTAACTTCGGACCCTAGATATTATAACTCCAATCTTGTACGCTATCCCTTCAGTCAATGGTAAAGGGGGGGTGACCCACTCACGGCACATTTTAGTGTAACGATGAAAAGCGAATGCAAGGTTGCTCAAGGAATTCTTTACTCTGGTTTAACATCCGGACTGGCACAAAATCCGGCTCATGTCAGTAAAATGATGTGAGGTGGTATGAATGAAGTGCGATTTTATTAAAACTCAGACAATAAAAGACCGTTTATATCATAATAAAGTATTGATGGTCAATGTAAAAATCGATTACCCTAATTTAGCTTCAAATTACAGCGGGAACTCCATGCGCTTTAATATGCATTACAGGCAAAAGGCACAGAAGAATTACCGCTATGCGTCAACCAAGTTGTATCAGGCAGCCGTTAAACAATACAATGTTTCTGTTGCTCAAGGCTTTCCCTTCAATGGCTTTGAACTGGTCGAGGTTTTCGAACCGACTTACTGTAAAAAACCTTTGATCAGCTTATTTTATGATATTTATGAATATACAGGAGGTGCTCACGGAAACACTGTCAGATACGGCAACACCTGGGATATGAGAAGAGGTACCCTTATTTTTTTAGATTCATTGTTTGTAAGCGACTACGACTATAAGCCTGTTATGCTAAAATACATCGGGGCTGAAGCCAGAAGAAGGCAAATAACCGGAATGGCACATTATTTTGATGATTTGGAAAAAAATCTGATTAAATATTTTGACTCAAATAACTACTATCTTACAGACGAAGGTCTCGCCATTTTTTTTCCCTTATACACAATCGCACCCTATTCCGAGGGTATTCAGTCCTTCATAATACCCTACCACGTGTTTGGTAATAACATTAGATACGACTTAAAATAATCTGCACTTATTATTAAAAAAACAGTCTTGAAAGGGTGGTCAATTTGACCACCCTAATTAGGTATTATCAAGCTCATATTAAGAATAATGTGCACTGACGCTGTCATCCTGAACGAAGCGAAGCGAAGGATTATCTTATTGTGATGTTGGTGCGCCAGCGTTGAATCTATTTGCATTATACAGGGGGCGGGCGCAAGAATCTC
>CAYWXN010000057.1:0-9222 GCA_964462075.1 uncultured Ruminiclostridium sp.
CATTGGCTTTACTCCCGGTGAAAAGCCGCAAAAGCCCACCGGCTGTTTTTCCGCTCTCAAGATAATTGCTCCCCACATACGCAAGCCGCCCGGAATTCTCGATGTCTGTATTGACAGTAATAACGGGAATACCTTTATCTGAAAGCTCTCTGATTTTTTTTGATACAGTGGGGTGATTGATTGGTGTAATAGCAAGGCCGTTTATTCCAGAAGCCGCAAGTTGATCTATCAATTCCACTTGACTAGAAGGGTTTCTAAACTCTGAAAAACGGGTGTCCACCGAAATGCCGTACTCCAAAAGATCTTTTGATTTTTTTTCGATGCCGGCAACCACATCATCAAAAAACGGATTATCATTTGTGCTGCCGAATAAAATATATCCAAACTTAAGGTTCTTTTTTTTAGTAGATAATGTCTTGCCTAATTTATTTGGCGTATAATTCAGAAGATCCGCAATTTCACGGACTTTCGCCGCTGTTTTAGGATTTACGGTGCCACGGTTATTCAGTACGCGATCGACGGTTCCCCGCGAAACCCCCGCTAAACTAGCAATTTGCTTAATTGTTGCCATATTTCCCTGCCACTAAATAATTATTTTCACTCTTGTCTGAGAATAACATGCAGGCTGCGGTTTTGTCAATCGTGCCCGGTTACGGTAAGCATTAATTAAATCATATGGTATTTCCGATGAAACTCATTGACATTAATACATCGAGGATGTAAAATAATTATATACTGTGCACGGGCACGGAAATAGAAATTAAGCTTGGGTAAAGGAGTGGGATTATGGCAGAAATATTTAAGAATCTTCCAAAGATCAGGTACGAAGGAGCGAAAAGTACAAATCCTTTAGCATTCAAATACTATGATCCTGATCGTATTATTTTAGGGAAAACAATGAAGGAGCATCTACCGTTCGCAATGGCATGGTGGCATAATCTTTGCGGAACCGGTGCCGATATTTTCGCAATAGATGCAGGAACAGCAGATAAAAAATTCGGAGCCGCTAAAAAGGGCACTATGGAGCATGCCAGGGCGAAAGTCGACGCAGGCTTCGAATTCATGGATAAGCTAGGAATTGAATATTTTTGCTTCCATGATGTAGACATTGTTCCCGAAGCAGACACTATTGAAGAAACAAATAAACGTCTTGACGAAATCAGTGACTATATAAAGGCAAAAATGGAGGCTACAGGTAAGAAACTTCTTTGGGGTACAGCAAATATGTTCACTAATCCACGTTTTGCGAATGGTGCCGGAAGCACAAATTCTGCTGATGTATTTTGCTTTGCTGCGGCCCAAGTTAAGAAGGCACTTGATATTACAGTAAAACTTGGCGGTAAGGGCTATGTTTTCTGGGGCGGCCGTGAGGGCTATGAGACTTTACTAAACACCGATATTAAGTTTGAACAGGAAAACATCGCAAAACTGATGCGTATGGCAGTTGATTATGGCCGCAGCATTGGTTTTACGGGAGATTTTTATATTGAACCGAAGCCGAAGGAACCTATGAAGCATCAGTATGATTTCGATGCAGCAACCGCAATAGGATTTTTACGTCAGTATGGTCTAGATAAAGACTTTAAATTGAATATAGAGGCAAATCATGCTACATTGGCAGGGCATACCTTCCAACATGACTTACGAGTATCGGCCATGAACGGTATGCTCGGAAGTATCGATGCTAATCAGGGAGATCTACTTTTAGGATGGGATACAGATCAATTCCCGTCAGATGTTTATGAAACAACTATGTGTATGTATGAAGTGCTAAATGCAGGCGGCTTGAAAAACGGCGGACTCAATTTTGACGCTAAAAATCGTCGTCCCAGCTATACTTACGAAGATATGTTCCTGGCATACATTCTGGGTATGGACTCATTCGCCCTGGGATTGATTAAAGCAGCAGCAATTATAGAAGACGGTAGAATTGATAATTTCATTAAAGAGAGATATTCTTCTTACGAGAACGGAATAGGTGCTAAAATTCGCGCAGGTGAAACAAACCTTGCTGAGCTTGCTGAATATGCAGCTAAAATGGGTGCTCCGGCCCTTCCCGGAAGCGGTAAGCAGGAGTATCTTGAGAGCGTTGTAAATAGTATTTTGTTTAATTGACAAGGCATACGACCTTTAGGTTCTCAGAATTTTTACGTGTTACCCGATCCACGACAAATGAATTCAGGTAGGGAGTAACGCGGAGGAACCGTTGCCGATGTCATATGTGTTAGCGGAGCATACAACTCATTGCATGAGTTATTTTAGAATGCGTAGCGCGCGAATAATTTCCGGATGAAATTCCTGAGCGCACATGTGACATTGGCTGAAGGTTCCAAATGGTGTATTCATAGCAATATAAAAATTTGAGAGGTAATTTAAATGAAATATCTGTTAGGAATCGATTTAGGTACCAGCGGAACTAAAACGGTTTTATTTACTCAGGAAGGAAAATCTGTCGCATCGGCTACCGAAGAATACCCGATAATCCAGCCCCAGAACGGTTGGGCCGAGCAACACCCGGATGACTGGTGGAAGGCTGCACAAAATACTGTTTCACATGTATTGAAAAAGAGCGGCATAAATCCCGGGGACATCGCCGGAATCGGTATATCGGGGCAGATGCACGGGCTTGTAATTCTTGATAAAGCCGGAAAGGTTCTTCGTCCGGCAATTTTATGGTGTGACGGACGAACAACCGAAGAATGCAAGGAAATTACAGAAATCATAGGGAAAAAGAGGTTAATTGAAATCAATGCAAACCCTGCATTGCCCGGGTTTACTGCCGGAAAAATCTTATGGGTGCGTAAGCACGAACCGGAAATATGGGCTCAATGTGCACAAATAATGCTGCCAAAGGACTATATAAGGTACAAGCTGACAGGCGTTTATGCTACCGAGGTTTCTGACGCATCGGGAACAAATCTGATGGATGTTGCCAACCGATGCTGGAGTGATGAAATCATAGAGAAGCTAAACATCGATAAATCAATCTTGCCTAAAATGTATGAAAGCTCTGATGTAACAGGATTTGTCACTGATGAGGCAGCTGAGGTAACAGGGCTTAAAGCAGGGACCTTAGTTGTAGGAGGTGCGGGTGATAACGCTGCTGCGGCTGTCGGTACCGGTGTTGTAACAGCAGGCAGGGCATTTATCAGTATCGGTACATCCGGAGTGATTTTTGCCCATTCGGACAAAGTTACTATAGACCCTGAAGGGCGTGTTCATACCTTCTGCGCTGCGGCGCCCGGTGCATGGACCGTAATGAGCTGTACCCTGGCTGCAGGGCTCAGTTTAAAATGGTTCCGGGATAATTTCTGTGAGGCCGAAATTCAAAAGGCCAAAGAACAAAATGTAGATCCATATTACCTGATGGATAAAGAGGCCGAGAAGATTCCCATCGGAGCTAACCGTCTTATTTATTTACCTTATTTGATGGGTGAGCGAAGTCCTGTTTTAGATGAGAATTCACGTGGCGTATTTTTTGGCCTTTCGGCCATCCATGGGAAGTATGATATGCTCCGTGCAGTAATGGAAGGTGTTATATATTCTCAGCGTAATTGTCTGGATGTGCTCCATGAAATGAATGTGTATCCGGAAGATATAATTGCAACCGGCGGAGGCGGCTCAAGTCCGCTTTGGCGCCAAATGATTGCCGATACCTTCGGATTTACGGTAAAAACATCTACAAATAAGGAAGGCCCGGTTCTTGGTGTTGCTCTCCTGGCAGGTGTCGGTGCAGGGTTGTATGGGTCGGTAGCAGAAGCTTGCGAGATGGTTGTTAAAACCAATCCCCCACAACAGCCAAATATGGATAACAATAAAAAGTACAGCAAAGTGTATGAAGTATACAGAGGCCTGTATGGTCAGTTGAGACAGAGCTTTTCAAAGCTTTCCGAGCTATAAATATAGCACTATAAAAATGCCCTCCGCATGATTTTGACGGAGGGCATTTTTACATTTATTTTAACTTGCGAACTTATTTAGCGGAAGGCATAAAGGGCCTGATAGCTCCTGCTACATTGCTTATTGGCATGGTCTGAAGAATAATTCTCCCCGGTCCTGTTACTACGGTATTAAAGATTCCCTCGCCGCCGAACAGCATATTTTTAACACCGGGAACTGTCGTGATTTCCATAGCACAGCTCTCTGTCATTGCTGCCAGGTACCCTGTATCAATGATCATTTGTTGCCCGGCCTGAAGATTGTACTCAACGGCATGACCATCTATTTCAATAAAAGCGATGCCTTGACCGGATAGTTTTTGCATAATAAAACCTTCACCACCAAAGAATCCTGCTCCCAGCTTCTTTTGAAAATGAAGGGATAGCTGTACTCCTGCTTCGGAAGCAAGAAATGCGGATTTTTGCACAATCATATTATTGCCCGGGGAAATCTGCAGAGCTTTTATAGAGCCGGGAAAGCTTGATGCAAAAGCGATCATACCTTCTCCGCCAACGGCTGTGTATCTGTTTTGAAAGAATGAATCCCCGGAAAACATTCTCCCCAAGGCTTTTCCAAAGCCCCCATTAGTAGAGGTCTCCATTTTCATATTTGGACTCATCCAACTCATGGAACCTCTTTCTGTTATAAGGGTTTCTCCTGCATTAACAAAGCATGTAACAACCGGCAGCGGCTCACCAAGAATTTCATATTTCATAATGGCTCTCCTTTATATAAAAAATTCTATCGTATAATTAATATGTCTTGATATTGGCTTTTACATCAATACAAGCTATTATTTCACAGCATTGATTTTATACTAAAATTTACCACATTACAATAGTTCATAATTACTAGTTCGCATATTTTATTGATAAGGAAAGATTTTTAAGGGTAAAAATACAAAAAGAACAGTTTGCTTAATATGCAAACCCTTTTTTAGAAGGAGGCGAAACCTATGGATATTATGTATAAAACCACTGCTGTTTCCACAAAAGGAAGAAGCGGAAAAGTAGTAGTAGAAAATAGCCCATTGGAATTTTCGATGACAGCACCGGTGGAGATGGGAGGTTCACCCGAAGCACAAAAGAACGGAGTTAACCCCGAACAGCTTTTTGCCGCAGGGTATGCCGCATGTTTCGGAAGCGCTCTGCAACATGTTGTAAGAGAAAAAAAGCTACCCATTCCAACTCCCGGTGTTGAGGTTACGGTTGGCATAGGGAAAAATGATAGCGGAGGCTTTGAATTGGCGGTTGATATTGTTGCCATAATCTCAGGATTGGATCAAGCAGCGGCTGATGAGGTTGTAAACGAAGCCCATTATGTTTGCCCGTATTCCAATGCTACAAGAGGAAATATTGAAGTAAAGATTTCGGCAAGAGTATCATAATTAAGTCTAACGTAAGAATACAACACTATAGAATATACTTACTAGCATACTTTTTAGGTGATATATTAAAAGCATTAGTAAAGCTGCGTATAAAGTTTGAATAATTATTAAATCCGCATTCATTGCATACATCAGATATGCTCATGCCGCTCCTTAAAAGCTCTTTAGAAGTAATAAGCCTTTTTAAAGTGATATATTCGTGAGGAGTATAACCGGTATGCTTCTTAAATTCGCGCAGCAAGTGATATTTGCTGGAATAAAATCTGGAAGACAGCACATCCAGTGAAAGATCTTTAGCCAAGTTTTGATTTATATAATTAATTATTTCACTTATTTTGGAATTATAGGCAACGTCATCTCCGATATCAACAAAATCAGTGTCTGCAAATGCTTTATTCAGAAACACTATAAGCTCGGTTAAATATAACTCCTTCAATATTTCAGAGCCGAAGCTATCGGTAAAAAGTATCCTGCTAAGCTTCCCCAGAATGACTTTTATTATATTCAAAATTTCGGTGCCGGGTCGGAGCAGGTTATATTTGTTTTTTGAGGTAGATTCAAAGCACATATTTAAATCGGAGTTGGAGGTGCTGATCTTTGAGATAAAATCGGGATTAACCCAGATTACTATCCGTTCGTATATTGATCCGTGATTAATAATGGGCTTATGCAGCTCCTTGTTATTTATGAGTACGATATCCCAAGGCTTTAAGGTGTATGATTTACCTTCTATTACATAGGTAACCTCACCTGAAATCAGAAAATATATTTCAAAAAAATCATGCTTGTGATATTCGACTTCTAGTGGGCCGTTATCTTTATAGTGAAAAAATTCAAAATTCTCGCTGAGCATATATTGCCTGTGTGTGAAAGGCTGATTTGTGGTATTCACCATATCACCTCCATGTACATTATAGCAATATTTGCAATAAAATCAACAATTACACGAAAGAAAGATTCATATTTTAAATCTATAATGGAGATAATAAAATAAATGCATGACATTTAAAGGAGGATTTAGTTTATGAGCAAAGCAGATATTGGTCTTATTGGTTTGGCAGTCATGGGTGAAAACCTTGTTATGAACATGGAGAGTAAAGGCTTTACAGTAGCTGTTTTTAACCGCAGCACCGAGAAAGTAACAAATTTTGTTGAAGGAAGAGCAAAGGGCAAAAGCATTATTGGGACTTACTCCATAAAAGAGCTTGTAGATAATTTGAAGACTCCCAGAAAAGTAATGTTGATGGTAAAGGCAGGAAAACCTGTTGATGACTTCATTGACATGGTGATTCCTTACCTTGAAAAAGGCGATATTATTATAGATGGCGGAAACTCGCATTTCCCGGATACAATTCGACGCACAAAATATGTTGAGAGTAAAGGCTTATTGTATATCGGCACAGGTGTTTCGGGTGGAGAAGAAGGGGCTCTTAAAGGACCAAGCATGATGCCGGGCGGATCATATGATGCATGGCAGCACGTTAAGCCCATATTCCAAGGTATATGTGCAAAGGTTGAAGACGGCACTCCTTGCTGTGATTGGGTTGGCAATGACGGAGCAGGCCACTTTGTAAAAATGGTTCATAACGGAATCGAATACGGCGACATGCAGTTGATTTGCGAAGCTTATCAGCTTATGAAGGAGTATCTGGGCATGTCGGCTCAGGAAATGCATGAAGTCTTTAAAGAGTGGAACAAAGGGGACTTGGACAGCTACCTGATCGAAATAACCCGGGATATTCTTGCATATAAAGATACCGATGGACAGCCCATTGTAGATAAAATTCTTGATACTGCAGGTCAGAAGGGAACCGGAAAATGGACCTCAATAGCATCTCTGGATGAGGGTATTCCTCTGACATTGATTGGTGAGGCTGTTTATTCAAGATGCTTATCAGCAATAAAAGAAGAAAGAGTTGCGGCTTCAAAAATACTCACAGGTCCGAAGCCAAATTTTAACGGAGATAAAAAGGCATTTATCGATGCCATCAAAGATGCTTTGTATGCTTCAAAAATAGTATCCTACGCACAGGGTTATACATTACTGCAAGCAGCCGCAAAAACATACAATTGGGATTTAAAATACGGCGAGATAGCTTTAATGTGGCGTGGCGGATGTATCATCAGATCAGCCTTCTTGGGTAAGATAAAGGAAGCATTTGATAATAGCCCTAATCTAACAAACCTTTTACTGGATCCTTTCTTTAAGGATAAAGTTGAAAAGGCTCAGGCAAATTGGAGAAAGGTTGTAGCCGAGGCTGTTATAAACGGAATTCCTGTTCCTGCTTTTGCTACTGCATTGAACTATTACGACGGATATAGATGTGAAAGGCTTCCTGCTAATTTATTGCAGGCTCAGAGAGACTACTTCGGTGCTCATACCTACGAAAGACTGGACAAGCCTCGCGGAGAGTTCTTCCACACTAATTGGACCGGAGAGGGCGGTTCAACAGCCGCATCAACCTATACTGTATAGCTTATGTCCTTTAGGATTAATTTTCGTTAAGGAAAAGGAGAAAAAAAATGAGTTATCAACTACCTTTTGATGTAGATTTAAAAAATAAAGTTGCTGTTGTTACCGGTGGTGGCGGAGTGCTTTGCAGTGCTTTTGCCAAAACCTTGGCGCAAAGCGGAGCAAAGGTCGCGGTTCTTGACTTAACAGCGGAAAAAGCCTCGGCTGTGGCTGATGAAATCAATAAAGAGGGCGGCATTGCTATAGGTGTCGGCGGAAATGTGCTTGAATTAGAAAGCATGAAAAATGCTCGGGATATTGTATTTGAAAAATTCGGTCCCTGTGACATATTGATCAACGGCGCAGGAGGAAATAACCCAAGGGGAACTACCACTAAGGAATATTTGTTTAAAGAGGATCTGGAAGACCAAAAGGATCTTGTGACGTTTTTTGACCTAGATCCTAAAGGCATAGAGTTTGTGTTTAATTTAAACTTCCTGGGTACACTTATACCGACTCAGGCATTTGCAAAGGATATGATAGACAGAGATACTGTCATAGTAAATGTATCATCGATGAATGCCTTTTCTCCTCTTACAAAGATACCGGCCTATAGTGGTGCCAAGGCGGCAGTATCAAATTTCACACAGTGGTTGGCAGTGCATTTCTCAAAAGTTGGGATCCGTGTAAATGCAATTGCTCCGGGATTCTTCTCAACCGCACAGAACAAAGCCCTTCTGTTTAATCCCGATGGCTCTCCTACCGAAAGAACAGCAAAGATTCTTAACATGACTCCTATGGGGCGTTTTGGAGAACCGGAAGAGCTGCTAGGCACATTGCTTTGGCTATGCTCTGAGGGCAGCAAATTTGTCACAGGCGTTGTAGTGCCGGTTGACGGAGGCTTTTCAGCGTACTCAGGGGTGTAAAGGAAGGTGTGTATATGAATATTTCTATAAAGGCCGATAAAGGGAGACCCATCACCGATAGTACTCTATCAGAGGCTTTGCAAAAATCATTGGAAGGAAGAACACTGTCTAAAATTTTGCTTTTACCTCCTGATTTAACACGGCTTCATTCCTATGCAGGGAAAATTACCGCACTATATTACAATCTCCTTAAGGGAAAGTGTCAGGTTGATATAATGCCTGCTTTGGGGACTCATGATGCTATGACAAAAGAAGAATGCCTTGAGTTTTTTGGGCCTGATGTACCCTATGAGGCCGTTGTTCCTCACAAGTGGAGAACTGATATAGTGAAGATCGGCCAGATTCCGTCGGATTATGTAAAAGAAGTATCCGGAGGCCTTATTGATTACCCTATTGATGTTGAGGTTAATCACAGGCTGCTAGACAGCACTTATGACCTTATTATTTCTATTGGACAGGTTGTTCCCCATGAGGTTGTAGGCATGGCAAACTATACAAAGAATGTATTAGTTGGCTGC
>CAYWXN010000058.1:0-3981 GCA_964462075.1 uncultured Ruminiclostridium sp.
AGGCTCTCATGTTTTCCACTGCCTTTGCTATTCCGCCAATTTCATCCTTTCTCCGAGTAAAATTATCGGAAACAACTTCGGTAAAATCACCGGAAGCAATGACATCTATTTTTTTCATCAGTTTTTTTAACATTTTGGCAACCATGTTACCAATCATAGCAGCAAAGATTGCCCCAATAATTAGCATGCCTGTCATTAGTATCGCAACATTAAAAATAATGCTTTTCTCAGAACCGGCGCCTATCCCATTTCTTACCATGGATACTATTCCCGAGTATGTAACAGCTCCAATAATCAAAAAAATTACCAGCATCATGGCAGTGATAGATATAGCAAGCTTCCATTTTAGTTTCATTTTATTACCTCCCGATTTTGATAATTATATCAAGTATAAATTGCTACGGTACGAATAAGGCTATAAGACTTGAATTATCACTTAAATTCATTTTAAAAGTCGGCATAAGCGCATAATTTATATATTATATTTACCATGGTGACTACCATTAAAACATATTCATATATATTTTTTAGCGAAAAACAAAGACAATTCTCAACTTAATCTGTACCGTGGAACTTCCGGAAAAAATAAAAAACGGCATAACTGATATCTTTATCGACTATGCCGAGTTTTTTAGGGGAATTATTCCTTATGGTGCGCCAGCTTTTATACACCGGCTTATTTTGTATTTCATTTTGATTATCCGGATCTCAATGTGTCAAATATTTATCCTGGTTCAGATAGGCTCTTAGCAGGAACACTACCGATTGCTCCCGCAGGCAGTTATCATTTGGTCCAAAATTACCCTTACCATCGCCTACGGTAATTTTATATTTCGCCATAAATTTTGCAGGATCTATTCCATACTTCAAGAATCCGGATTGATCTTTGAAATCTGCTTGACCGGAGGTGTCAATCTTAAAATCATCAAAGCAGGCATCAAGAGTACGGGTTATCATTGCAGCCATTTGCTGGCGAAGGAGATACCCCTTGGGCTCATATTTTGTTCCATCACCCACACCTGCTGTTATCCCAAGATTGTAGGCTTTTAAAACTTCCGGGTTATCGCAATCTAAGAATGTTTTTGTTGGATGAGGCTCAGCCTTTTCACCTGTTACTATCTGGTAGAAGTTAACGGCTACCTCGGCAAATTCTTCACGAGTTATGGGCGCATTCATCTTGCCCCTTATTTTTTCAGTTATAAAACCTAATTTAGCGGCTTGATCAAGCTCAGATACAAGGCCGGGTGACGAATATTCATAGCTGGGTACGCCGACTTGTACAATAGAGGAATATGGTGAGGTTACTTTTTTCCCGGTTGCAGGATTAACGTATTCGAAATATACCCTAAACGAATAGGTACCGGCATCTATCTTTATCTCCCCAATACCTCCCGAATTATTGGGCCGTATTTCAATAAAATTATTAAGTAGCGAACCCGTGGAGTACGGTAATTTACCGATCTCCGACGCCCACTTCCCGTTAGAAATCTTCCAATCTGAAAAAGCACTTAAACGAATCTGCTCATTTGCGTTTGTAACGCTTTCTGGTGTTTCCCAATCAAGCATGATATAAGGAGCACCGTTTGCATCCTCTTTTACTTCGGCCTTAGGGTTCTTTGGGGCTTCTAAAGTGTCAGGAAGCTTAGACTGCGCATTTTCCCCAATAGATACGACTTCAGAAAAAGGCCCTAACTTATAAGTTTTTTGATTATCTTTCTGATATTGAACCAAAAATCGCACACGGAAATGATAGGTGTTGTTTTCAAGGCTGAAATTGTCACCAAGGTTGTTTGTTCCGATGTTAGTTCCTATTACATTATTTAAATCAATTCTCATATTAGCAAGCCCTAATATAAAAGGAATTTCCTTGTATATATCTGAATCTGCTCCCCAGGTTTTACCTTCGGTGCGCCACTTACCGTCATTGATTTTTAAATCGATTTCAGCTAAAACATCACCTGATACTTGATCCTGCCCTGGTGAATATAGTTTTTTAATAGATTCAGGCACTGTATGACGTATTATCATTCCCCAAGATGGATCATAATGTACCGTCAAACTTAAAGGCACTTCTAATGCTTCGGGTATTTCTCCTGCAAAGGCTGATGGAATAAAGGATATAAGAAGTAATATGGACAATAATACAGCAATTATTTTTTTAATCATATTAATCTCTCCATTACATATTTTTACAGAGAAATTATATCAATTATGATTGCCGCATAATATCATAATATTGCCATGTATATATCAAATTATTGCTATATGATTGCCGTTCTGAGTGCAACTAAGAATCTTTTTCTATGAAACTGACTTTATAAATTCTGATGGTGTTACTCCAACCTTCTTCTTAAAAACAGAAGTAAAATGACTATTGCTGGAAAACCCTAAAATAAATCCAATCTCGGTAATTGAATGTTTTTTTGATTTAAGATATGTAAGAGCCTTTTTTATTTTTATGTCCATATAATATTCATAGGGGGGTTTTCCTGTTTGAGCTTTAAATATCCTTACGAAATAATATGGGCTTAAATTAACAATATTACATAAGCTATCAAGAGAAAATTCAATATTATAATTCTCCCAAAGAAAGTCTATTGCTAAATTTATGTCTTTTCTTACCGCATACCTTCTTTGCTCCTGCATTTCCGGCAAATTGCTTTTCAAACCCCTTACCAAGTTTATTGCAATTTCCGTGGAAAGACTGTCTAAAACAAATTGCTTTCCAAACTGCTTATTAATGAACTCCGTTTCGAAATTTGATATAAGGGAAAGCAAATGGTTGCTAAAATGGGCTGTTTCGTTATTAAAAGAAAACTCGGATTCGTTGAAAGCCTCTTTTGTAAGTTCTTGAAGTTTACCGGGAGCAATGAACATACATATAAATTTTATATCTCCGGATTTGCTGTACATTTTGTTGATCGGCGGTAACATTAACTTTTGCCCCGGATTGGTTGGTAATATCGAATTCTTATTTATGATTATTTCTTTTTTATCGGCATAAAAGCATGGTACTTCAACTCTTGGTACAACAAAGTGATAGCAGTCGAATTGGTTATCGCCTTCTAAAAAAATCCTGGGTTTAAATACTGCTAAATCAGAGTTACCAAAGGATTCTAACGTTTGATTCTGATTTCCTCTAATCTCTTCCAGGACTTTACCGCACATACTCATAAAGATATACTCCCTATTACTATAGTGTATTCAAAAGTATGCTTCAATTAAATTGCCAATAAAAAAACCTGATTTAAAATGTATATCTGATAGCATATTCTGTATATTAAAAGGGTAGCAGTATATTTTTGCGTAAAATAATAATTGGATGGTCTAATATATCTTCAAGTTGCCCTTCCATCCCCTCCATAACACATGTAGCAAATAAGGGTATTCCGGTTTCTTTTGTTATTTCCCGGGAAAGCTCAAGACCATGCATGATATCATCTACTGTAGTTTCTTCAAGGTAATGAGTATTATTAATGATTCCGCTTATCTTTAGCCTGGAAGCCTCTTCAATTTCCCTTATATATGTTATTGTTTCATCCAAATCGGTGGTCATAGGTCTTGAACGGTTAAACACAAAAAACATATCGTAATCATCATGGTTTATTTCATGGTAATAACGGCCTAGAACCTTTGCTCCGTCTTCATCCCCGCCAACGTCTAAAATTACGCGCCTAGAATTGTGCCTGAGAGCAACAGATATCTCAGGCCCTACTACCGGCACATCCACGTTAGTGTTAGCATACATGGGGGCAATAACCTTGATACCCTTGTTTTCAAGAGCGGTCCTTGCATCTACACTTCTAAAAAACGGATTTACGATATCCATGTCGGCCATAATTACATCATCATATTTCTCTTTTAGTAAAAAGGCTGTATTAACAGAAATCTCAGATTTGCCGCTTCCATAATGGCCACATATAATAATTACTCTTTTATTAAAATTAACTGTTTTCATATTATTAATCCTTTTATTTCGTA
>CAYWXN010000058.1:4081-8960 GCA_964462075.1 uncultured Ruminiclostridium sp.
TTTATATCAAACGGAAGCTGCTCTCCCTTTTCAAGCAATGTTATCATGCGTTTATGGGCGGCATCTCTGCCTGTATATAATGTACCGGATATTAAAACTTCATCCCCGGCATTTAACTCGGATAAAACATCATCGGTCAAAGGAGTGGTTATTATTTTTTTTGTCATAAGTCACTGACCTCACTAAACTATAGAATACTGTATTCGAGCCTCTTTTGTATACTCTCCGGATTCATCGTATATGATCAGATCAGGTAAAACCTTTAAACCCGGATTGCCGTTCTTTATGCCTTTAACAAGTATAAGCGATGGTGCCTTTCCTGTATATGGGCAAACCATTCTTAGCAACTTTGGCTCTAATTTTACCTTTCTCATACCCACTATTATATCAGTAAGCCTATCAGGCCGATGAACCATATAAAACTCGCCCTGGGGCTTAAGTATTGCAGAGCTGTTTGTTAATACATCGTCAAGATTGCAGCAAAGTTCATGTTTCGAAATAGCTTTGCTGTCTTGATTATTAATACGTCCGCTTCCTACCTTAGAGTAGGGTGGGTTCGTAACTACTATATCATAGGTAGCTGCTCCAAAGATAGATACCGCTTCCTTTATATCGCCTTTTTTTATAGATATCCTATGGTTTAGATTGTTGCCGTCGATACTTCTTTTCGCCATGTCTGCAATATCTGACTGAATTTCCAGACCGGTAATACTCTTGGCATTTGTTTTTGCTGATACTAAGACTGGTATGATTCCTGTACCCGTTCCTAAATCAAGCACGTTCCGATGTTCCTTAGCCTTAACAAAATTAGATAATAATACAGCATCCATGCCAAAACGAAATGAATCTTTCTTCTGAAGAAGAAAAAGCCCATTAATTTGCAAATCCTCTAATGTTTCATCAGGTAAAACTTCAAAGCCCATACCCGTTCTCCTGGCATAAATCATTTTTGGTAAGATCCTTCGGGCGTAACCCTCAGGATAACAGAAAAGATGACTTCTCACTTTAAAAATATGAAAAAGAGTCAAACACAAGGCTTGACTCCTTCAAATAACTATTAAATTTCTTACTCAGGCTGAGGAGCCTCTACAGGACAAACACTTGCACATGAACCGCAATCTATACAAGCATCGCCATCTATTATGTATTTGTCTTCGCCCTCTGATATACAACTTACTGGGCATTCAGCCTCACAAGCACCACAACTGATGCAATCGTCACTAATTTTATATGCCATGTCTACACCTCCCGGTTAATTCTATGTATACATTGTACAAAATAAATGGTATACCATAAATTCTTTTGTGTCAACATTTCAGCGGGCTTTTTTAGGTATAATTTTTGTTAATATATGGAAAAATCTAGCATATCAGTCTTCCAATATCTTTAATTCTTCCAACACCTTGTCTTCAAGGTCGGATTTCTTTTCTGCATCCTTAACCACACGGACATCCTTTACAGAGTAATCAACGATATCTGTGCTTTGCTCATTATCAAGCTTGACTCGGACCTTTCCCTTCAATAAATTTACTTGAACAACGGTCCCCTGCCCGTTTGGTGTCTGAACGACAGCTTCAACCTTAGGCGTTTTTTTAAGCAAATATTCATAGGTGTCCTGTTCGTATTTTAAACAGCACATAAGCCTTCCGCAGGTACCTGAAATCTTTGTCGGGTTTAAGGACAATGACTGTTCCTTAGCCATTTTAATTGAGACAGGATGGAATTCTGATAAATGCGAACTACAGCATAAGGATCTGCCGCAAGCACCTATTCCGCCCAGCATTTTTGCTTCATCTCTAACGCCTATTTGGCGAAGCTCAATTCTCGTACGAAAAACTGAAGCTAAATCCTTTACCAGCTCTCTGAAATCAACACGTCCATCGGCAGTAAAATAGAATAGTACTTTATTATTATCAAAAGTATATTCTACATCTATCAGTTTCATATCAAGCTCATGCTTCCTAATCTTCTCCAGGCATACGCTAAAGGCTTCTACTTCTTTTTTCTTATTCTCTTCCACCTGTTTTATATCTTCATCATCAGCCTTTCTGATGACATTTTTCAAAGGAGCTACCACTTCCTCATCAACAACTTCTTGATTAGCCACTACAATTGAGCCGCATTCAATCCCTCTGGCTGTTTCGACAATAACCATATCGCCTTTCTTCAGTTCCATATTACAAGGATCGAAATAATATATTTTACCTGCGGTTCTGAATCGAACCCCCACAACATTTATCATTTTATGACCATTCCTTTCTTCGGAATCAAAGGTTTAAGCTTTACAAAATTCGGACATAGCCGAATGTTAAAATGCTATTTTCATAGCTTTATTCATTACTTTCCGCTTATGAAAATACCTATACCTACACCATTGTAATAATATCAACAGCAAGCTGGTAATTTATATTACGCTTCATGTTACTTCGCACCGTTTCTATCTTTGATATTTTTTCGGTTATATCAATGGTGCTATGCATGTTTGCGTACTTTAATATATTATCCTTTTTGTCTGAATTAATCAACCCATCCTCCAAAGAACACCTTATTAAAAGGGCATCTCTGTATATCGATTCTAATATGTCCATGCAAGTATTTAAAGCGCCCTTATTTTTCGAAAGGTACTGGTTAAAATTCAGCTTGGAACTTGAATCCTCATTGAATACAAAATTTAGTGTTTCTTTTCTGTTTTCCTCAAAATCTTTATCTGCCATAAGCTGAAAAGCTTTTCCGGGAATTCCCCGGCTGAGAAGTATAAGATGCTCCTTACCTGCTATATCAATTCCTTTTTTTTGTGCAATAAGTTTAATATCATTTATTGAACTGGGCTTAAGATTTACGCGTACAATTCTGGATCTGATTGTCAAAAGAAGAGCATCATAATTAGCTGTGGTCAGAATGATTTTTGCATAGTCCGGCGGTTCTTCCAAGGTCTTTAAGAGACAGTTCTGAGCTTGAACGGTCATTCTGTCCGCATCCTCGATTACATATACCTTACGCCCCTGAAGCGGCCTAGTCCCTATATCATCGATAAGATCCCTTATTTGTTTTATAACTATATTCTTGGTTTCACTACGAATAACCATAAAGTTAGGATTAATTTCTTCATCAAAGCCTTTACATGCTCTACAGTATCCGCATGGAAGCTCTACATCTCCTTTTTCGGTGCATAACAAAGCCTTTGAAAGAAAATGGGCCAGATTTTTTTTGCCTATGCCCTTTTCTCCCGTTAACACAAAAGCATGACTTAACGAGTCATGCTTGATTCGGTTTCTAAATTCATCAACGATATCAGTCTGACCTATATAATTCATCTGTTGCCTCCAATGTAATGCTAAAGCACAAGATCCAATATTAGCCCTCTTATATCTTCAATACGTCCCAAAATTGCTAGATTGTCCTTTTCAGAACTAAGAACATCTTTAGTAAGCTGCTCAAGCTTTTCATTCACTATTTTAATGGTTGAAAACACTCTATGTCTGCCTCTTCTGTCTAAAAAACTATCCTTTGAAAAACGTGATGAGCTTCTCACAGCCTCATTCAAAAATTCCATTACCAGCCTTTTATAAGCTTTCAATTCCGATACGTCAATATGTGATGCAAAATGTTTGCCTTGCTTTTCGATTTCAAAGGCTTTCTTTTTAAGCTCTTCATCTTGACTTTCAGAAAATTGACGATCCATGTGCGAGCTAAACTGAGCACCGTTCATATCGTTAACTTTTTTAACGTCCCTGTCAATTCGTCCTGTTAGATTTTGCGGTTTTCTTCCCGAGCCTCCGTCAATTTTCAATGCCATAAGCCCAAACCCTCCGTCCTATTATATCACTTGTTTGACAATAGAATAGATGTCCTTATGGATGTCGGCTATGTCTCTGATTCGACCGTCTTTAACACAATAAACATGATTCCAGTTATATACACTTGCTATATTACATGCGTTTTTATATGATTCAAGTAAATACTCGCTGTTATTTTCATGAATATCCTTTTCACTTAGCCCCGTGATTTTATTTTTTCTGTCTTTCATAAGACTCAATGCATGTTCCGGAGGCATATCCAGAAAAATAACACAATCAGGAACAGGTATTTCCATCTTAATAAATTCTAGGTCCCAAAGCCAATCCAAAAAAGCCTTTTTTTCATCATTATCTTTTATTTTAGCGGCCTGATGTATCATATTAGACATTGTATATCTATCGCTGATTACAATACCGCCATTATCATAAAAATCTTTCCATATTGTCCTATAAGAAGCGAAGCGGTCAATGGCAAAAAAAACAGATGACGCATATGGATTAACATCCTCGGGCTTGTCCCCAAAGTCTCCGTTTAGATACATCTTTACCAATGCTGACGAGTCACTTTTATAATTTGGGAACTCAACCTTTTTGACTTTACTATTCTCGTTAATCAAACGTTCGTATAGCATCCTCGCATGTGTGGCTTTTCCGCTGGAATCTACACCTTCTATAATAATAAGCTTACCTTTCAAAGTAATTCCCCCAATAAACTAAAAATGTGCATTCAAGACTTTTATCTTTCGATTATGGATTCCATGTACCGGACAGTTTTCCCTTAATAGTATATCGACAAAATCTATGATTTCCCTGTCTATTATCTCACCGGGGGTAACAAGAGGTATTCCCGGCGGATACGGTGTAATATAAACTCCGCAAACTTTTCCTATGGAATCATTTAATGATATTTCCTCTACGTTTTCGAACAAAGCTTTCCTCAGAGGTACAATCCGCACGGGTGTCTTTTTCGGCCAATGAGGGAATTCTCCTTTTGTTTCGCTTACACAGAATTCTTCAGAAATTATTCTTAGTGCTATTAATAGTTTATCAAAATCTTCAGGGATATGAAAGGGCGTTGCTAT
>CAYWXN010000059.1:0-8909 GCA_964462075.1 uncultured Ruminiclostridium sp.
GCAATTGGGATGTTGGCTTTGTGATAAAGTATGTAATCTGCCCTTTTTCTTGCCCCTCTGGCTGTTAATTTGCCCCGGACATATATTTTCCCATCTGTGAAGCTAACCTCTTCCAGAACCTGTTTTTGGGCATCCCATCCGGCTTTTATCAGAGCCGGTGTTATAAACTTGGTACAAATGTCCCTTTCAGACAATGATTTCTTATCCATTGCAGGTGGATTTATTATAATCCTTAAAAGTAGTAAATCAAAATTTTATAAACGACCATAATAGAGCAAAATGTAATTATCTGATTATGTGGTTTCCTCAAGTTGTTGACCATTGTTTGCCATTAAATCATAATGCTTTGGTACAATTACTTTATTCCCATCGATTCTAAGATTTGGGAAATCCGTTCTTATGATTTGTAATACTTCATCTTCGCTAAGTGAATAAAGCTTGAGCAGTGTATCAAATAATGTATCAAGTTTTATATGATAAGTTATTGAAGCTCTTGCGGTACTTAAAGAAGAGTTTATGTATCTGTTGGCATTGTACCATGCTTCTGATGGAAAGTCAGAAGATTTTTGCTCTCCGTAAAATCGGATATCTGGATAGTGTTCCTTAATTGTCTTATTGATTAACGTTCTTTTATTTTCCAAGCGATTATCAAGTACCCATTCCCTAAGCATATAGCTATAAAAATCCTCATTTATCACAATACTCTTATTATCTGAAGGATGGTAGTAATCTTTGAATCCTCTTACAATAGATTCAAAGGCTTTTTTTAACACCCCAGATGAAAAGTCCTCAAGATAAATTACTTTCTTTCTTTGGTTGCCTTTGTCAGGTATTGATTCCGTATATAAAATGAGATTGTAATCCCGCAATTTTTTATATCCAAGATTAATAGTCCTTCTATCGGTTGATATTCGTTCAGCAAATTCTGATTGTGATAATTTCCTTACTTCTGGTTCAGTAATTAGCAAATAAAGCATCCTAAGTTCAGAATGGGTTAATTTCTTACTGATTTCCATGAAATCATCAGTGAACTTTTTTAGTGTGATTGTCCTCATACATGTGATAATTATATCACAAGATAAAAGAATTTCCCTAATTATTGTTATGATTTAACATAAAAAGACAGACTTTCCCATTTTTCTGAGTCCATGAAAACATGCGCATTTCAAACATTTTTTAATATTAAAATGAAAAAAAACAACATACTATGTAACATTTTTGATTTTTTATCGAATGTGGAAGCGCAAAGGAACTGAAACCCTTTACAGAAAGTAGAATAATTAACTTAAAAATAAATTTGAATATGAAAAAAGAAGTGACAAATGAAGCATTGAAAGGTATACTTTCAGATTATGTAAAAATGAAATTTGAAACGATTGATGACCTCAAGTCAAAAGGTGATTTAAATGGATTAGAAAAATTCTTTAAGAGCGAAGAGTATAATAAATTCCATACTATACATGACACAGAGGACATGGTTGATGAGTTTGGGAACAAACTTGTTTTTTTTCTGGATAAAATCAGATTACTCGAAAAATATATTGTCTATTCAGTGAATGTCGAGACGTTAGAAACTAATATTCTGTTAATTGATGATAATATTATAAAACCGGTAATGTTTTTTCACCGCATTAATTTCTCTGATAAGTTCTTCGAAATTGTAGATAATCTCGATGATGATGAAAATTTCTTCTCATGTAAAGAGGATGGCGTATGGGTTAATTACGTTCAAAAATTTGGAAATGGAGAAGTTGTGAGCACAATTGAATTGAATGAGTATCGATTAAACAAAGGACTCAAACCAATTGATTTTAAATACTCTGAGGACAGGCACAGAAGGACATTGAACATTCAACTTGGTAACCAGTAAAAACTATATAAAATGAAAAAAACAAGACATTCCGTAAAGCGATACGGATAAAATCCTCAAGAACTTAACGTTCATCAGAACAGCGAGTTACCCAAACTAATGTTTGGTTGAATGGGAATGCTTTGCCCTAATCCAAAGCAAAATCAATGAAAAATAAGGATTTCCGAGGTCTTAGTATGAGAAATAATAAAATGGATTAGATGAAAATAGAGAATAAAATAAGATAAAATAATAAAGGATTACATGTCTAACATTTTAATATTTAATAAAATATGAAAAACAAAATGAGTAAACAGGATAAAGCGATAGACGCTTATATCCAAAATAGGTTACCAGCATTGCGACTGGCACTAAAAGAAATGGGAACTAAAAACGTGAGAACATTACGTAGAGAATTTGCGCAACTCGGCTATCGAATCGAAAAGAGCCACCAAAGAATCAATTTAAATAACAAGGGTGGTTTTATGTTGATTGAGGTCAGGCGTAACATTGCGGTTGACGGTTGGGATTATGACCTGACAGTTGAAAGATTAAAGGAAATCTTAATCAGATTAAAGGCATAGAACATTCGACTTGGTAACCAGTAAAAACTATATAAAATGAAAAAAATAAGACATTCCGTAAGGCGATACGGTTAAAATCCACAAAAACTTAACGTTCATATGAACAGTAAGTTGCCCAAATGTACATTTGGTTAGATGGGAATGCTTTGCCCTAATCCAAAGCAGAAAGAATAAAAACAAGGATTTCCGATGCCTTAGTAGGAACAATTAAAAACTTAGCAAATGGAAGACATTAAATATAAAAGAAAAACACATGTAAGTAATAATTCAGGCAACAATGAATGGTATACGCCACAGAACATTATTGATGCTGCACATAAGACTATGGGGAGTATAGACTTAGACCCGGCATCTTCGGAATGTGCAAACAGGACTGTTCAGGCGACTACTATTTATACAAAAGAGGATGATGGTTTAATACAACCTTGGTTTGGGAATATTTGGCTAAACCCACCCTATGCAAGAAACCTGATTGGAAAGTTTGCTTCTGCAATAAAAGATAAGCGAGTGGAATATGACCAAGCCATTATCTTGGTAAATAATAGTACTGACACAGTTTGGTTTCATAACATTATTGGAATAACAAGTGCTATCTGTCTCGTCAAAAAAAGGATAAGGTTTCATAAGGAAGACGGAAGACTTGGTAAACCACTTCAAGGACAAGTAATTCTATATATCGGTTCACATACTTTAAAATTCATCGAGAACTTTTCACAGTTTGGTGCTTGTCGAGTTAGGTTTGAGCATAAGTCCAGTATGTATCGACCATTAGGAAGTCACTTATGCAATATCAGGGAAAAGCATTACTTAATCTTACCTGAAAAGAGTGATACTATTCTCTGGAACATAAAGGCTGGTTAATACGACCCTCTAAATTCAATTAGCGGGGATTTCCCCGTAAGCACAATTTATGAATGCCAAGTATTTATATTAAAAACCGAGTATAAAAACTCGACCCAAAGTCTGGCAGGTTTTACCTGACAGTTCCCCTGCCAGACGAATTGGGTTAAACAGTCAGGGAAATTACATAATGAAAAACGTCAGGCTATGAAAAAAA
Organism: uncultured Ruminiclostridium sp.; assembly: GCA_964462075.1. GTDB lineage: Bacteria > Bacillota > Clostridia > DSM-8532 > DSM-8532 > DTU059. The sequence goes on from CAYWXN010000059.1 coordinate 3,491, forward strand.
ACGAAAGCGATAAAGAGTTTCGCAACCAATTCACAATTAACAGGGCAAAGCATAACAGCAATTATACCTGTATTACAAATCTCCTAATAAAAGATGACCGACTTAGTGCAACCGAGAAGGGCATAATGGCATTGATACTTTCCAATGATGACAAAAAGTATATTCTTTATATGTCAGTTTTGCAAAAAACATGCAGAATTGGTGATGATAAATTCAATAGTTCAATAAAAAACTTAGTCAACCTTGGATATATAAATAAGCGCAGATTCCAAGGCGGAATACATTGGACTATCAATGAAATCCCATCAAATGGAAATTCTAAAAAATCCACTAAGCCGGAAAACACATCAAGTGAAAACACATCAGGTGAAAACACAAGTAGTGAAAACACAAATAGCGAAAACACACCTTGTGTAAACACATCACTAATAAATAATAAGGCTTCTGCCGAAACTGGCAAGCCAGTTCCACCAGAAAAAGAAGTAAAAATTGAAAAAAATAATAATGCAACAGGCTGGGTTGAGGATTCTGAGATTTCTTCACATTCCAAAGAAGGGATTCATGACGATGTAGTGACTCAGATACTTGAAACTACTACACAATCCAATAAAAATGATTTGGAGTTAATCCTTCAACAATCAGTTAAATTCAGAAGGATATTTGAAAACAACTCACCTCAGGGTAGCTACTCAGGAGTATGGACAGATATTGATATCTCCAATTATTCCAATGCTTACATAGCTCATTTGATAGCATTAAAAATAAAGGATGAACCAATACCTGCCGAAGTCGATGCTAAAGTACTCAACCTGCTATGGTTCTTGGTCAAATACTCCAAAGAAGTTGACTACAGTAATCTTTGGCAATCGTTTCTGGCAGAAGTGAATAATGACAATAACATTATAAATAAATTATCAGGAGAATGACAATAACTGAAATTGAAGAGTACATACACCAATTATTCATCATTAATGGTATGCAACCTTATAAAGTTGAATTTCATTATACAAATAGATATGCAGGAGCTTGCAACGTAAAAGAAAGAGTCATTGAGATAAGTCTTATCGCAATTCAAGGATTGTCAAATGAAAGATGTAAAAATTTATGCTTGCACGAGTTCTGCCATGCGTTTTCTTACTATCTCTTTGGAACTGTCGCCCACGACAAATATTGGAGAGGTACTTGCGATTTGATGAACTGCCCAGATGATTTATATATTTAAATCAGACCACAATACCAAATGTTAAAAATAAATTACCGGGGTTCTGGCGTGCTATTCACCGATGAAAGCTAATTTCCAACAATCTTGTGAAAATTACTGGTACAATGACCTGCTTAACTCCAAAGCACAATACCTTGCCCAGAGCATCATGATAAGTTCCCTTTGCTCCCATGACAGATTCAGCTTCTGAATCCGCTCGAAATAATCAGCATAGGTCAGAGCGATGAAATCATTGATGCCATTGCCAATCTTCTTCTGAAAATCTTTCCCGGAATTTATGGTTTCCTTGTCTTCATGATGACAGAATAAGCCAGTCACAACAAATTCATAGTCAGATTTCAATTGAACAGCAAGAAGTTCATTTCGAAAAAGTTGATTGTAGTCTTTGCTTCGGACATAGGAGAAATAATCATCAGGAAACCTATCCCGGTTTTCAGAATACAGCTTGAAATAATTGTTATAGTTTCTGTCTTCTTCTATTTCAGATTTATCCCCATAGTTCACTTTTCCACCTTTCCTTCTGTAGGAGAAGGTGTCCGTGTATTTGCACTCAAAACCAATAAATCCATTCTTGTTCCCTGATTTTACAACAAATCCAATGTCAAATGCTGAGCTATCCTTATTTGAATCAGGAGCATATTCAAAAACAACTTTATCAAAGTAAGTGATATCTGGTCTTATGGTCTTCAAGAATTCGAGTGCCAAGCCTTTATTATTATTGAAGAATGCAAAGAAGTTAAATGCCAAAGGCTGACTACTGAGCAGGTTATTATACAGTCGGTCATCATCCATAATCCCAGAACCGGATATCTTTTGTTCCTTCAAAGCATCTGCTACTGAATCAGCAATTTCCTTGGATAGAAAGTTCTTTAATGATTCCTTGCCGTTATTTATGCGATTGCAAACACTGGCACAATTACCTTTGGAATCCTTATAAACCCCTTCAGGTTCATTCAGGACGAATGTTCTCCACCAACCTTGATGAATACGATATTTCTTGATGAATCCTGATTCGTGAGGGATATTCCCAATTAGTGATTTTAACATAATTATGAAAACGATGAGTTGGTTATAGCGTTTTATGATTTCAGTCTTGCAGGTACTTCGATTAATTCTTCAATGACCTTTTTATCGGGATTCAATAATGATTCCAGAATATCCGAAAGCTGTTCATTCGAAAGATTCTTTGATAGTAAGTTTTTAACTTTTATTATATCTGCCTCGGAAACAATTGGTTCAATTGCGTGACTAAATTTCAAATGCTTTTGCAAACTCCAAGGGTCACCGACTTCAGACCTTGAAATGGAAATCGGCACACAAACCGTATCGACCAAATCCACATCATAATCCCCTTTATAAATAACAAACAATCTGTTTTCATCACCATAAACAGGGAGAAGTTCATCAATTGCGTTATTATCAATGGAGTTGTAGATATTCCAAGTAATGCAGTTCAAAACCCCACCTTCATTTGCGATGATATTTGAATTTATTGGCTCAACATGGTATTTGGGTTCTGGATATAACTCCATTATTCTTTTCAGGGCATAGCCATCTTCATTAATGCTGAACTGGGGAAAGAGAATAAGGTTGCCAATTTGAGCGTAGTTAATGTAGCATCCCTTTGCAGTATAATCACCATCCACTTTTTTATCTGATGCTACATAAGGGAAATGTATGATATTCATTCCAGTTTGCTTTAAGGCTCTTGCCATCTTTTTTTGCCAAGAATCTGATTCTTTTGAATAATCATTTACAAGAAGGGTGTTTTCATCAAAGAATCTCACCATCCCATCAGCATGACCAGTATAATCATATGGCTGTGCTGGTATGAAGAATATTAAATTCACATTTAATGCTTTTTTAAGCATTTCAATGATGGATTTTTTTTCTCTGTTTTTATTCTCAGCAAACACCTTTTCTGTCATAATAGCCTTATTCTTGGACTTAACAATATTACCCCCGTCAACAATAAGGTCAATCTGCCTAATCTGTGCTTTACGAGGTTGTTTATATTGCATTTCCTCTTGAATGGTTAGGAGTTTAATATGCTTATGGTCGACACAGTAATCGGGAAAGTATTTGAATTGTGAGAATTTATTTTCATCAATTTGAACAGGCATATAGTCTCTGCACCAAATGTCCCTTGTCCCTTCAATGAAGGATGGCTTGTAGCCGTACCTTAAAAGGATTCTTATCAACTCATCCCATAAAGGTGCATACTTCTCAGCTTTAATTAGACTGCTGAAGTATAGCTTATTTGTTTCAATATCAATTACCATTTGATTTGTTTTTAGGTTAAAAATAACTGGTAATATGCTGCAAGTGAGAGTTAAACTATGAAGTTCTGTAAATTGTTAGATATAACCAAGCGTTGGAAGATTTTCGTCAAAAATTCTATAGAAGAGATTTGCTAAATTAACTTCTGTCAATCTAATTCCGAAAAAAGCTCATAAATCGGAATCTCATAGAAATCAGCTAAGATGAATAAGTGCTGTATCCGGAAGAAACCCATGTTTTCAATTTTTGATATCGAATTTCTTGACAGGTTAATCTCCCGTGCAACCTGCTCTTGGGTATAACCGGAGTTCACTCTCATCTCTCGAAGAAAGGAAGACAGATAGGACAAACGTTGGCGGTTTTCGGGCGAAAGTGAATTTACATCTATCATATTAAGTAACTGTTTTAAATAAATACTGGCTTCTTTGCAAAGTATACTATGAATCATACTGTTCGATAATTCGTTTAAACTTTACTTTTCTATTTAATAACTGGCTGTTATTGTACCTCTAAGATTTACAATCCAGTTGTAAACCAGCACTTTTAACTATGGATTAGCCAAAATTTTGAAGATTTATGCGAAAAAAGCGGTTATTATCGCCCTGACAAGGCTATCGTCATCATTAATATACGAATTTCTGACAGTAATTACAAGACTTCAAAGGTCTTTGAATATTTCTTCAGGTGAAATATTATGTTGTTGCTTATAATAAAGGAGTATCTGACACAGTGATGAAAACTGGAAATTTAAAATCCCATTTTCAATATTATAATATGTGTTCTTCGGAATTCCAATTTCCTTTGCAAATAAGATATACCCCTTATTTTGCTCTATCCGGAGTTGTTTGATTTTTTCCCCCAATTTTTCCATCATTTCTTTCTGTTCGTGTGATATCTTTTCTTGCCGCTTCACTTTTTTTATGTAAAAATAAAAAAAATCTAACCCTTATGTATGGTCTAATCAATTATTAATTATCTTTAACCCCTACATATGGGTTACTTTATGCCAAATAAGACAAGGTTCGTTCACGAGTTAATATCATTCTCGTTTGATGGGGACTTCATGAATTACTTCTTTATCCTGATTCAACTCGACCAGAATGATGTCCCGGTTGCTATTTGGATTTTGCCAATGGTCAAAGCATGCGGAACAACCTTACTGTATCCTTATTCACAAAACTAAGAAACGATGTTATGTAACTGTTTATACCGTATTCAGGAATACTCACTTTTAACAATAACTGAATATGGTCAATTATATGATATTCTGTTAATTAGATTGATTTTGTCAATGAAAGGTTAAAAACGACATTCACTTTTGATTAAATAAACATAAATCTGAAACATATGAGCAAGAAATATTCAACTACGACTGCGGATTACCTTCAATGGGATGAAGCCATGAATTTAATACGGAAGTTATATGACGATGAAAAATATACCATCTCACTATACATAGCATGTTCTGTATTTTTTGGCTTACGTGCCAGCGATACCCTTTCTATAAGATGGGACGATTTGCTTGGCAAGGATGAATTCCAGCTTATCGAGAAGAAAACCAAGAAGCGAAGAGACATTAAAATAAACCACCAATTAAAGAAGCATATATCTGACTGCTACAATAAAATTATGCCAGCCAGCTTGGATGATTTCGCTTTTATTAGCCAAAAGGGTACTGTTTATAGTCTGCAAAGGCTGAATGTGATTCTGAAGGATTTGAAGAAACAATACAATCTTAAAATCAAGAACTGCTCCACGCATAGCCTGAGAAAGGCATTCGGCAGAGAAATATTTACACGCTCTGGGTCAAACGCAGAACTGTCGCTGGTGAAACTGAGCCAATTGTTTAATCATTCCAATCCTGCTGTGACACGAAGATATCTGGGTATTGCCAAAGAGGAGTTGATGGAAACATAT